>JBFMAE010000279.1:0-2499 GCA_040756085.1 Thermodesulfobacteriota bacterium
GCTCAACAGGGCGAGGATGAGGGGGAGTTCGAAGGTGAGCCCGAAGGCAAAGATGAAAAAGGCACAGAAGGAGATATATTTCCCCACAGAGATCATCGGTTTGACATGTGCTGATTGATACCCTAAAAGAAACTGAATACCAAAAGGCAAGGTAACAAAGAAGCAGAAAAATGCACCGATATAGAAAAGAAAGATGGCGGTTATCAGAATAGAATTTTCGGATTTCAGGCCTCTCAGTTGAAACAGAGGAGAAAAGGCTTTCCAGACCTGATAAAAGATGATGGGGATGGAAAGAAAAAGGCTGGCATAGATGGTCAATTTGAGAAGGGAGAGAAAGGCTTCGGGAATGCCATAAGCGACCAAATCTATTCGGAGGGAAGTATTGCGGAGATGGCGCAATAATAACTTGGAAAAAGGAAAAATGATGGCCCCAAATAGGATGAAGACGATAATGATCTGCAGGATCCCTTTTCGTAGCCTCCCCAGAGATTCTAAAATTTCTTCCCGGTTCATAACCCCCCTTAGACAATTCAGAACAAAAGATCTTGGGTGTAATGTAACATAAAAGGTCGTCGACTGAAAGCATTTGATCTGATGAGGGCTTGAGGTTTAAGGCTTAAGGTTCAAGGCAAGAATTAAGCCTCCAACCCCTAACCTTCCTCCTTCAGCATCAGTTTTTCACAGATCAGGGTTGACAAAGATTTAAAACAAGAGTATATCGAAATAAAATTGCGACCTATTTCTAAAATGAAATTGAGAGTCGGGATTACCTACAATCTAAAAAAGAATTTTTCTCGCCAGGAGAATCAGCCGATCGATTTATGGGAGGAGTTCGATTCAGAGGAGACGATCGATGCCATTCGGGACGTCCTCAGGAGTGATGGACACGAAGTGATCAAACTGGGGGGAGGCACCGGTTTGATCGACAGGCTGGAAAAGACGCCGGTGGATATTGTCTTCAACATTGCAGAGGGTCTTCGAGGTCGGAACAGAGAGGCCCATATTCCCGCCCTCTTAGAATTTCTGAACATCCCCTACACCGGTTCCGATCCCCTCACGCTCTCAGTCACCCTGGATAAGTCGATGGCAAAAAGAGTGGTGATAAGCGGAAATATCCCCACCCCACGTTTTAAAAAAGTGGAGAGAATGGAGGATCTCGATGGTTTAGATCTCTCCTATCCTCTCTTTGTCAAATTGTGTTATGAGGGATCCAGCAAGGGGGTTCGATTGGATTCGAAAATTTTAGACCGACGATCCCTGGAAGAGAAGACGAGATGGCTCTCAGAAACCTATGGTTCCCCTCTTCTGGTCGAAGAATTTGTCCATGGGCCGGAGTTCACCGTAGGCATCCTTGGCAATGAGAACCCTTCGGTGCTCGGTGTCATGCAGGTAGAGATCAAAGGGAAACCTCAAGATGAGGCCATTTATTCCCTGGAAGTAAAGAGGGAGTGGGAGGAGAAGGTACGGTACCATTGCCCTCCTCCGATTGATCAAAACCTTTTAAGGAAGATCGAGGAGGTGGCGCTTCGAGCCTATCGAATCCTGGAGTGCCGAGATGTGTCCAGGGTGGATATCCGGGTGGGGAAGGACGAGATCCCTTACTTTTTAGAAATCAATCCCCTGCCGGGCCTCTCACCGGTCTATGGAGATCTTCCGATCATGGCGGGACGAATGGGATGGGATTATGCCCGGTTAGTGAAAGCCATCTTCCATCATGCTTTGAGGCGATATGGATTTATGGAGCGATGCATTTAAAATGAATCGGGCTGAACAGAACCTGTATGAGATCCTCTTGAAAAATTTTAAGGAGCCTGTGGTCTTTGCCGATGCCGAGAGACGGATACGGATCTTCAACCGTGCTGCTGAAGACTATTTTCACATCAATGGAAAGAAGGTGTTAGGGAAGAAGTTGGAAAGGGGGATCCCCCACCCCAATATCCGAAAGCACTTCGATTCCGTATATGAAAGGAAAGAAAGATTTCACGATATCGAGCTGGCCGTCCATATCCCTTCTTCTGCCTCCGCGGACAAGGAGACACGAATACTCCAGTGCAGCTTTTATCCCATTTTGGGTAGGGGGGGCGTCTTCTTAGGTTGTTTCGCCACCTTCGATGATGTGACAGAGAAAGGCCTCCTCTCAAGGGAGATCAGTAAAAGCCGAGATCTTTCTACTATTGGTGTGCTGTCGAGATGGATGGCCCATGAGATCCGGAATCCCTTGAGCTCCTTGAACATCAATATTGAATTATTGAGAGAAGAGTTGATGGAGGAATCCCATCTCCGCCAGAAAGAGGAGATCCTTTCCCTCCTCAGTTTTATTAGTTACGAAGCCCTCCGGCTGGATAACAACCTGAAGGATTTTTTAGATTTCAATCGTCTCCCGCCTCTGAAATTTGAATGGGTTCAATTGAATGAAGTATTGGACTCGATCGTTCGACTGTTGGGTCCGGATGCCCAAATGAAAAATGCGAGGATTGAAATTCACTTTCAGAAAAGATT
>JBFMAE010000280.1:0-26212 GCA_040756085.1 Thermodesulfobacteriota bacterium
CTCTGCTCAGAAGGGATCAAACCAACGATCCCCTGGCTTTATGATTATAAACTCGATTTCAGGTTCAAGTAGAAATCGAAAACTGGAGTTGAATGTAAAATAAATTACATCATTAAAATCTCTGCTTTCGTGGGAATGACACCCTAAAAAATATGTAAACGAATTAATGATTCAAGACACTAGCATGTCTGCTGTTCTTAATATAGGGAGAAACCATTTAATTGAGAGTTGACTTTAAAACTCTTTTTTCCTAATATAAAATCAAAAATTTTTCAATGGGAATCAATAATCTTAAAATATAAATCAAAAATCAATGAAATAAATAAGGAAGTTATGATAATTACAATAAATGAATGGGAAGTAACATCTGAATATTGGGATAATCTTATGGGAGAAAAAGGTGATTGGTTTCAAAAATACGTAATGAGGCCTTCCATATTATCCCTATTAGGAAATATAAACGGACTAAATATTCTTGATGCCGGATGTGGAAATGGATATTTATCAAGGTATCTTGCACGAATGGGTGCCAATGTGATTGGCGTTGATTTTTCCAAAAAATTATTAAAAAAAGCTCTTCTATATAATAGGACAGAACGATTAAATGTTAAATATCTTCAAAAAGATATTTCAAGTCAATTAGATTTAAATATGGTATTTGATAGGATCATTTCACATAATGTAATACAGGAAATCAAAAATTATTTTGGTTTTTGATTCAATTTGATACTATTATAATTGGAATAGCAATATCGTTTGGAATTCAAAACATATCAATACAATATTCACTAATTGGACTATTTAATGCTATATCTTTTTTCCTCGCCGCTATAAACTTTTATCACGGTAAGCTTACTAATATATCTGATGCCAATTATCAAGCTTATGCTGACAATAGAAAACATTTGACTGAATTGGTAGACTTTCTCTTCCATGTAATTACACTAGGCAGCTTTGGATTCATGCCATTTTTTCTTAATAATATAAAAGGTTTTCTCATTTGTCATTCTGTGTTACGTCTCTCTGATATGGTTCTTGTATCAATTGTTTATTATACTGTGAGAAGAGCTCCTATAAGTGAAACGAAAATTTTAGAAATTCGAAATACTCAAAGGGATTGGTTCGTTGCAGATCTAATTATAGTTATTTGTATTTTAACATTGTATTTAGGTATAGTATATGTGTGGTACGAATTAGTGGCAGCGATAGGAATACTTGTTCTTGGAATACTTGATATTGTTTCTGATTACATTAAACACAGAAGATATTACTTTGGAGAAGTACCTTAAGGATTTTCAAGATCTCAAAACAAGGAAAAAAAAGATTAAAAGAATAAAGTAAAACTTCGCCAACATATATTAAAGAACATGGGACAAGAGAAAATTTTTCTCCCTTTAGTAAATAAATCGTTTGTATATCCTCCAGCTGATCGATGAACCCGAAGAGATCGTTAAGGCCATTAAAAAACGGTCATTCTCTAATCACTCCGAACTCAATAGGCTGTCTATCAACTACGGAGGTGGTGGACTCCGTCCACCACATAATAGGTGAGGAGGGTCGTCAATTCAACCAATATCTGCTCCTCTTCTTCAGGAAGGTATCCCAATGATTCGTTTCTGCAGATAGCCTCCCATCGGCGAAGACTTTTTCTAACCGTGTGCTTATTCGATCCTGAAATCCAGAGGCTGACCCGTTCCGTCAGAAGCCTTGCATATTTTCGAATCAATTTCCAGGCGGGAAGGAGTTTCCTATGGCCATTCGCCGGCTTGATGAAGAGTTCATTCATATCATGAAGATATTCCTGAAGCTCCTGATCCAACATTTCTCCATCTAACCCCCACCATTCCGATACAGTCTCTTCAATGGTCGAATATATCTCATCGTGTGTCTTTCTTACATTCAAAGGTTTTCTTCCGACGATCTCTTCTATTAAACAATCGACACAGGACAATTTCTCCAAGGCATTGGGCCAGTTTCGATATTTAACCTTCCAGTGGGACCGTGGATCGAGCCAAATGGCAAAAGTCTCTGCCCAATCCTCGTCAGGATGCTTCTGGGCATAATGAGGGTCCCCGAGGTAGTGGAGGTGTCTGACATAACTTTTCGACCATGGGTTGACTCGGTAGAGGTATCCATCTCGGTACGTTTTATTAAAATCCCCGAAGGTTTCCCTCCAATCCTTTTCTTGCCAAAGTTTATAGGCATAATTAATGGCATGGCCGGTTTCGTGGCGCAAGATCTTCATCATTTTTTCTTTCGTTGTCTCATCTCCTTCGAGGTCTTTTAATTCAGGAGTAGCTAAATAGAAGGGGATGCTTATCGAAATCTTCTTATTGACGCACCCCCACTCACTCCCAAAATAGAAATCGGGCCACAAGGGAATGCGTTTTTCCCTCAATTCTTTTTTCAACCTTTTAAAATAAGGCGCCATACTTTCATTGACATCCAGTTCAAGATCACAGATCCTGGTTGTCAAAAATTTTTGATACTCAATCCTATCCATTTCCCTCAGCCTCCGATCATTTCAGCCCCATTTTTTATACACTCTTTCAGAAACCCCGTTAAAGAATTAAAGATCAGAACTCAGATACAAATTGATAGATTCATGCCATGATCAATTTTTATTAACCACGCAAGACCATCCTTTCCCTTGTCGATGGAGTTAGATTTTTCCTGGAAAGAGAACTTTTCTACTATTAATATAATATCCCCATTTCCTAAGGTCAAAGTATTTTTTTTCACAAGTAATTGTTTTATGATTTCAATAGGTTATAAAACTAATATTTACTTTTCCGGTAGGCCATGAAAAGGATTTTAAGGTAAGGATTTAATAGGCTAAAATTTTGGAGACTGTCATATATAATCCTGAAATAGAAATAAAAAGTGTCATCCTCAGAGATAGTTGAAACAACTCCGAATTTTCTTTCTAAACAGATGCAAGGAATGTCATCAGGAGCGCTTGGCTTATCCCTACGAGAATTTTTTATTATTCTTGGAAATGAATTCGACCTGTTAAAACGAAATATTTTATTGTAATATAAAAAGAGTAATTTTTTTGAAATAGATGAATGGAGAAGAGGGATGGATGTCTATATTTCTGGTGTGGGGATGACGAAATTCGGTCGGTCGAAAGATTCCCTCGAAAAGATGATGACCGAGGCAGCCTCGTTAGCCTTGAAGGATGCTCAACTGGAACGGGTTGATGCGATCTACATCGGCGTGATGAATGTCGAGGAATTTGTTGGAGATTCTAATTTTGCCACGCTTCTAACCGATACACTTGGACTGGTCGGCGTCCCTTCCACCCGGGTGGAGACCGCCTCCTCTACCGGAGCAGGAGCCTTTCAGACGGCATTCTATGCAGTGGCCTCCGGCCATATGAGGAATGTTCTCGTCCTGGCTGGTGAGAAGATGACCCATCTCCCGACAGCCAAAACGACCCGTATTCTCTCTGAGGTGATTGATCGGTCCGAGCGGAGGTATGGGGCAACCATGCCTGCCCTCGCTGCCATGATTGCACAAAAATATTCAAAAGAATTTCATCTCTCAATGAAGAAGCTTGAGGACATCCTTTCAAAGGTGGCAATCAAAAACCATTCTAATGGTGTCTTCAACCCCTATGCTCAATTCAAAAAACAGATCACCAAAGAGGATTATTTGAAAAGCCAGGTGGTCTCCTATCCATTACGCCTCTATGATTGTGCTCCAATCACGGACGGTGCATCGGCCATCGTCGTAACTTCCTATCCTACCTCTATCAAAGTTTCTGGCATTGGCCATGCCACCGATACCTCTGCGGTTAGGTACCGGGCATCTCTCACTTCTTTCAACTCAACAAAAGAAGCTGCTTTAAAGGCCTATACCATGGCTCACCTCAACCCATCCAATATCCAATTTGGTGAGGTCCACGATGCCTTTACCCCATTTGAGATCATTGGAACAGAAGATTTAGGTCTTTTTCCGCCTGGTAAGGGATGGAAGGCTCTGGAAGATGGGAGGACTCATCTTGAGGGTAAGCTTCCAATCAATCCATCCGGAGGCCTGAAGGCAAGGGGACATCCGGTGGGTGCTTCTGGACTTGCTCAAATAGTGGAGATCGCCTACCAGTTAAGGGGCGAGGCAGGAGAAGGCAGACAATTGGAGAGGGCAGAGATTGGCCTGGCCCAGAGCATTGGAGGATTGGGGAATAATAATTTGGTCACCATTCTCGAACGGAGTGACCGAAGACGGGTAGTCAAAGAGGGCTGGAGACCCGATTATTACCCAGAGATGAATGTTTCAAGCAAGAGTTCCCCTTCCCCGTTCACAGAAGGGGTTGGACTTCTGGAAACATTTACAATTCTTTATACCACACCCGAAGGATTCCGTTCGCCTCTGACTCTCGGTTTTGTCAGAACAAAGACGGGAGAAAGATTAATGGCCTGTAATCCCGATTACCGTTCCCCAAAAGGATTAAAGATCGGTAAAAATGTCCACCTCAAATCGAGAGAGGGTCTCTATGTCTTCGAAAAATTAACCCTCAAGGATCGCCTGAAACATTGGATCAAAGGTTTCCCCAAATCCTTCTTATTTTAAAACATTAAATCAATTGGATGGGGAAGTTCTGGCCGCCGATCATCACAACCACATTATTGACAATCCTCTGCCAATCTTTTTAATATGAAGTATGCCTTTTTTCATCCTTGTTCTACTTCTTTCTTTCTGCATCCCATCTTTTGGTGAGACAATTAAGGAATCTCCCTCTCAGGTGTGGAAGGTGGGCGATCGCCGATGGACGGTAGAAGAGGAGTATCGATTTGGCCAATGGGTCGAGGCCAATATTACGGAAGATTTCTTCATCCGGTATAAGATTCCCCTTGACTGTGCAGATGTTCCTTATGCCATTCGATGGATCTACGCAAGGGTCGCGCATCTTCCTGCTGCGGCGACAACGAAGGACCATAAGTTGATCGGTCACTGGTCGACGGAATGGGGACATCTGCCCACCCATTCTGAGTGGCACAAGGACCTCCGGTTTCGGACGGCGCTCCACTTTATGCTTACCGAGACGACCACCCGAACCCTTCCCTTCGACACCTACCCCATCCGGATAGAACCGGATTCAGTCACCCCCGGAACAGCCTTCTTCGTCACCGAATCCCATTCCGGTGTCGTCAGCCACGTCATCTTGGATGGAAGTCATGCCCATCCGCTTCAGACCTGGGAGGCAACCGTCCCGGCAAAGATTCAGAAGATGAGCGGAAGAAATTTTCTCGCGCCCAGACCCGAGTCCACCATTTACTCGGGTTTGGTGAAGTTCCGTTGGCCGGTGGTCCAGAATGCACAATGGAAATATCTATCTGCCAAAGAACATCCTTTCTATTCTGAAGAACAGTATTCCTCCGACTTCTATGAAGGCTCTTCCAACTTTGTTGAAGCCGTAGCCAGGAGGATCGATCCCACCCAATATGACCCCTGGGAGAAGATGGAAAAGGTTTTGGAAGCGACCACCCGTTATCTCCAGGAGAGGGTTCCGATCGTTCTGGCGGGATACAAACGGTGCAGGAGGGGTGGCTGCCCGGAGGGTTCCGGTCTATGGGAGATCCACAGCACTCCTGGCCGTGACGGAAGGATCATTCTGTTAATGGACCATCTCCATCAGATCATTGAATCGAACCATTTCAATAAAGAAGATGTTAAAGAGAAGATGGAGGCTATCTCTATCGAGATCTCACAGGATCGCTCGGTCACATTCCATCATCTCTATCAGAACTATCTCTGGCTCTCTCCTCATCCAGAGGATTCGATTGAGGCCCGGTGGGGACTGAAAAAATGTGAGATGATCTTCTCCCAGATTCGGAGCGCTAAAAACTCTATCGCTTTCATCGAGAAGGCTTATCGGAGAAGGGATCCCAAATATGCAGACTTCGCCATCCGGCAGCAGCAGGAGATTCTGAGAAGGCTCAATGAGGAATGGATGAGTTCAGATTGCAAGGAACCCACACCCCCTACCCCTAAAAAGAAAGTGGGGAGATAGGGAGATGGGGTGTTGGGGAGACAAATCAAATTCGGAATGCGGATTTCGCCTGCCTGCCGCAGGCAGGGAATGCGGAATTATTTTTTCGGGCACGGAGCACGGACACGTCTTTATAAAAAATACTTGGCGATGTCGATGTGGTATTTATAAGGGTCTAATGTCTTGACGATGCTTCGTTTGTAGTGCCCTGACCCATCCGTTTCAGTAAGATCAACCAACTCTTTCTTGGCATCCCCTTTTTCATCTCGATCCACTATGAGGACTATGGGGCGATCCAACCATTTGGAATCGTAATTGGGTTTATAGGCAATCCCTATTTCATGGGTATTGAGAAGGACCAAGGATCCAATAGGATAAATGCCAACGATGCCGATGAAGATTTTGAGGAGGATGGGGTCGAAATGGATATCCCTTTCTCTCAGCATGATAGCGAGAGCTTGTTCCGGTGTATATGGAATTTTCTTATAAATCCGGGGGGTCGTCATCGCATCATAAGAATCCGCAATCTGAATGATTCGGGCGAAGAGGATCATCTCTTTTTTCCGGAAGAGTTTGGGATATCCGGAAAGATCATTCTTCAGGTGGTGGTCGAAGATACCTATCACCATTCTGGGATTGATCTCGCCCAGCTGTTTCAGATTGAGAACGATCTCCACCCCCATCAGGGGATGCTTCTTCATCAGGCCCCACTCTCCTTCATCGAGCGGGCCGGGCTTATTGAGAACCTCTCTCGGTATTTTCGACTTACCGATATCATGAAGCAGGGCCGTAATCCCCAGCTCCGTTAGGACCTTTCTGGAAAACCCCAATCGCCTTCCCATAGCCAGGGAATAGATGGAGACATTGACAGAATGGTTGAAGGTATATTCATCATAGTTTTTGATCATTGTCATTCCTAGCAGGATAGATTCATCCTCCATGACGAGATGGACCGCCTTCTGTGCCAGCCGTTTCAATTTTCTCACATCAGCATACTTTTTCCCTTTGATGTTGGTGATCACCTCTTTAATCGTCTCGATCGTCTCAAAAAATACTTTCTGGGCGACCTCCCGCTGATCCTCCTTGTGGAGAATTTCTCCTTCCTCCCCTTCAAAGACCTCAAGAGGATTCACTTCGATCGAGTGGATGTCCTGGTTTATCAGTTGTTCGGTGAAGAGGGTTGCATTCTCCTCACGGCCCTCACATAGGTTGATCAGGGTATAGATGAATTCCCTCAAAATCCTCTCATCCACCGGCCCTTTGAAAATGACTTCACCGATCAACCGTTTTTTCCATTGCGTGAGAAGATATTTAAAACTGGTAAATCCCTCCACCGAATAACGGAGCCGTTGCTCATTGAGGAAGAAGTCATCTCTCATTATTTTAAGAGAAAGGCTCCCCTCTCTCTCTACCAGCGTGTTAATGGTCTGGAGCGATTCTTGGATGAACTGATGGAGGGCAACATTTTTAGAATCATAGATCTGGGAGATCCTCATCAACACATGAAATTTTGTAACGAGATTGTTCCCCAGCTTCGAGAGATCGGCTCTCATAGCCTCTGAGGGTTTTTTATTCATCTTCTGGGGTTGTATCGCGGATTCTGTAATTTCCATTTCATCTCCTTAATGCATACGCTTCTTTCTGTCTTAAGCCTCCATCATCTTCAGCGTATTAGATGCGCAGGTCCGCATCTCATCCCATTTTCTCTTGTTGAACCACCTTCTCTTTTTGGCAATCTTCTTCAGGATCGGTATCGCCTTTTCGGACCCTGTTTCGCCCAGTGCCCTGAAGAAAGAGGCTTTCTCCTCATAATCCCTTTTGTAAAAGTCTTCGGAAAGGATGATCTCCGTAAGGGGCTTCAACGCTTCTTCCCTGGCCATCCTCGCCAGGATGAGCGAGGCCTTCCCTCGGATCTCCGGCACAGAATCTCTTAAAAATTTCTGAACAAGATTCTTTCCCTTTTCCCCAAGTTTGCTAAGCATCTGGAGGGTCTCCTCCCTCACCTTTGGATCTCCATGGACGACTAAGTGACCTAAATATTTCACTATGGAAGGATGCCCAATCTTTCCAAGGATGTAGAGGATGTGACAGACCAGAAAGGGGTTAGGGTCGGATAAGAATTTGGTCAGGGGTTGGATCTCTTCCCGGGAAAGCTCAACCAGATGGTCACAGACCGCTTTTCTCCACTTCCCGGACTCCAACTCGCCCAGTAATTCGCAGAGAGGGTCAACGGCCTGTTTCGTCAAAATCCGGAGGTACTGGAGAATGGACTCCGAGTCTGCTTCTCCATTGCCTTTCATCGCCTCCCCTAATAGTTCGATAGAGTTCGAATTCGACGAAATCTCAAGAATGCGGCGAATGGCAAAGATCTGTTTGTCTTTCAGAACCATCGATTCCATGGTATCAATCATTTTTTTAAAAATGATCACAGCCTCCCCAATTTTTTTCTGTTCGAGGAGGGATTGGATGATCCGTTCGAAGTAGGAGATCATGTTCTCATAAGCATCGATGTCCTCTCCGAGATGAAGCAGGATCTCAATGAGGTTATCGATCAACACATAGACATACTTCGGCTGTTGATCCTGTTGAGCTTCCCGGTTAATCTCCTCCATCTCCTCTTGGGTGAGCTGACAGGCTTGAACCAACGATTGGCCTGGGGAGGGATTCAACGCCTGTTTTAATCCTTCTGTGACAAGGACGTGAGCGCCCTCAGCCTCTCTCTCTTCAACCCTCTCCCGAAACCCCTCTTCCCAGGAAACCCTGTATTCCAATCTTTTGAGAAGATCTTCTTCTGTGGCTGGAACGAAGGTGCTCCCGCTTTCCAAAAATTCATCCACCGTCGTAAAAGCAATATGAGAGAAATCCCTTTCCCAGAGCAGGGTGACGAGGTCATCTTCCATGCGATTGACAAAATCACTCTTTCTCACCACATTGAGAAAATCGACCACCTCACTGAACTCCAGTCCTCTGAAGAATCGAATCTCCCGGATCCCATCCTTAAAAAAGGTAAAGGCCAAACTCTCCTTCACATCCTGGCTCTCATACACCACCTTCCCACGATAAAAGAGTCGATATTCTCCTACTTGGAGGGAAAAGGAATCGAATTCATCAAAATACTGATCAAAATCTTTCTTCAGCCGTTCCAGAAATCTTGTCAGGATAGGATGATGCGTTTCATAGAGTCGATAAGATTTTAAGGTCTGGAGGAAGGTTTGGATCAACGCCCTTGTGGACTTTACCCCCTCCTCGAAGAACTTCTCATCCAGAACGTCGGCTTTCTCTTCCAATCGACTCACGAAGTCTTTTTTCCCGTTCGCTTTCGGAAGTGTCATATCTCTTTTTTCCATTGGAAAAGACGATAACCTCCATCAGGTTAATTTTCATTCTCTCCCTTTAGGAAACGATCCAATTCTGATTTGAGGACCTTCCAGCCTCTTCCCGCCTTTGCCCCTTTGATTTTACCCTTATAAAGGTACTTCAGGTAGGTCGGCCTTGAGATCCGAAGGTAATGACATGCTTCCTGGGTTGTCAGAACAATATTTTCATTCTCTTTTAACATTTTTTTTCACCCTCTCAACTGGACTTTACACGAATTGATAGCATTTTCCATACCAAATGTACCTAAATCATTTAACTTATCGATATCCAAAAGGAATTTTTTTAATCCCTGGTGTTCCCAATAGAAAGAATGCCATTTTTTGTCCCTTTAATTGAAAAGTTTCCCTATTTTCGACCGAAAGGATGGTGGACCGTGGAGAGGTGAGGAGAGGGAGATTTGAGACCATTTTTTTATTGTCTATCTCAAATGATTTCAGTTAGAATTCTTACAAGCCTGGGAGAGGTTTAGGTAACAAAAAGGTGAACGTTCTCCTTCAGGAGGTGGTCCTGCATTTGGAGTTGAAGGGATCGGTTCTTGGAATTGTCACACACAATTGTTGGACCATTAAACAGGAGAAAAATGATGAAGAAAAAAGAGGATAATCAAAAACGGGTAAAAGAGATCATTAAAATCTTATCCAGGGAGATCCCGGATTCGAGCATCGCTCTGAAATTTTCGAATCCTCTCGAACTCCTCATTGCCACGATCCTTTCCGCCCAGTGCACCGATGTCAAGGTGAATCAGGTTACAAAAGATCTATTTAAAAAGTATCGTTCGGCAAAAGATTATGCAGAATCTAATGTAATAGAGTTGGAGGAAGATATCAGGCCAACCGGATTCTATCGAAATAAGGCGAAGTCTATCCAGAAATGCTGCCAGGAATTGATGGCCCGATTTAGAGGAGAAGTTCCGAAAACCCTTGAAGAGCTGGTGACCCTTCCAGGTGTTGGAAGGAAGACCGCCAATGTCATTTTAGGGAATGCCTTTGGAATACCCGGCATCACGGTTGATACGCATGTCCACAGGGTGAGTCAGAGGATCGGCTTGACGAAACAGGATGATCCGGTCAAAATTGAGTTCGACCTGATGGAGATCGTTCCGAAGGAGGAGTGGACCCACTTTTCAAACCTCCTCATATGGCATGGCCGAAGGACCTGCGTGGCAAAAAAAACCCTCTGTGAGACATGTTCAATTCGGAGGTGGTGTGATTATGGGTCCAAGACAAATCCCAATAACCAAATTTCAAGCTCTGAATAATAACCAAATTTCAATAACCAAAATTTTGGATATTGATAATTGGAATTTATTTGGTTATTGGTGCTTGATGTTTGGAATTTGAAAGATATGGTTTTTTCAGAATCTATTCGTGAGAAGATTTTTCTAATGGAGGAGGTGATTAACTTCCCTACCTCTCTCGTTTCTCATCGAGGTTATCAATGGGAAAACCTATCCATGGTTCCCTATTCGGACCTCACAGGAGCGGTCCATTCGTTAGTTGAAAGGGGCCGAAAGGTAATCATCGTCACGGGGTTTTATGTCCCGGGTGGGGATCCACCGGCTACAGAGACCGATGGCCCCCCTGGAGCGCTCATCCTGGCTGAAGGATTAAAATATATGGGCATGGAAGTCCACCTTCTCTCCGATGAATACACCCTTCCAACCTTGAGGGCAGGATTGGATGCCCTTCGCCTTTCTGAAAAAGAGATCCCCTTGATCTGCTTTCCAATAGAACATTCTGACCACAATCACATAAGCCGCTTGAATAATGAAGAGATCGAAAGTCCCATTTCCATCCGTTTCGTTGAAGATTTTTTCAATGGTCCGCTGGGCAGGGGCCTTTCCCACCTCGTCTATATCGAAAGGGTGGGGCCCAATCACACCCCTGAATCTTTCATCGCTCAGGAACGCCGGGGTCCGCCACCCCTGAAGGAATTTGATAACCTCCTTCCTCCTCCAATGAGAAACCGATGTTTCAATTCCCGTCTGGAGGACATCACCCGATTTACAGGTAAGACCCACTTCCTTCTCGAATTTCAGAAAAAAAGAGAGCTAACGATTGAAAGCATTGGAATCGGAGACCGGGGCAATGAGATCGGAGCAGGTAGGATTCCCTGGGAGGTCTTTAAAAAGAACTCCACAACCCATCGAGAGGCTATCTTTTGCTGCAGGACGAAGACCGATTATTTAATCTCCTGCGGGATCTCAAACTGGGGAGGTTATGCCTTGATGGCGGGTGTGGCTCTGGCCATGGGAAGATTGGATATCCTTGAAAAAATCTCTCCCGAACAGGAAGGGAAGATATTAGAACACCTTATCCATCACGGCCCGGCCATCAATGGGATCACCTGCAGACAGGACCATTCCGTGGATGGGATTGATTTCAAAGAATATATGAAGATCATCGAACGGGTAAAGGAGATCGCCTTTGAATAAACTCATTTATTGGAATAATGGATGAATGGAATGGTGGAATATTAGGTTTTTTTTGCGGCATATCTTTTACCCATAATTCCACTATTCCAATATTCCATTGAGATATGAATTAGATGATTGCCCCCTTCATCCCTCTCTTCTGAAGAAAATAAACAATCCCGCATCCAATCAGACCTATCCCGTCCGTAATTAGCCCGGGTTTGACTAGAGCAACGGCTGAACCAAAAAGGATGATCCTCTCATACCATTTTAAATCCGTCAGTAGAAACCCCTGCATGGAGGCAGCCAAGGCGTACATCCCGATGGAGGCAGAGACAAAAATCCATGCCGCTTCAATAAAAGTGGTATTGATGAGAAGCATTTGTGGAGCGGTGATGAACATAAAGGGTAAGAGAAAGGTTCTCATATCCAGTTTGAAGGCATTGACCCCGGTTTTCAGAGGATCAGCACCTGCCACACCTGCGGCGGCATAGGCGGCAACACATACCGGTGGAGTTCCATCGGCAAGAATGCCGAAGTAAAATACAAAGAGGTGGATGGCAATGATCGGGACATCGGGATTTATGGCTTTCAGGGCAGGAGCCATAATCGTTGCCATGATGACATAATTGGCGGTGGTGGGAACCCCCATTCCGAGGATGAGACAGGCGACCATCGTCAGAAAGAGCCCTAAGTAAAGATTGCCTCCTGATAGTCCCACAACAATGTTGGTCATATTCAGCCCTGCCCCTGTCAGGGTCACGACTCCGACCACGATACCGGCGCAGGCACAGGTCGCCCCGATTCCTGCCATCATCCTCGCCGCCTTATACATGGCATCACTCATGTTGACGATGAAGGATAAAAATGGCTTCCAGGAAATTTCCTTTTTTGTCTCTGTAATTTCGTTCTCGGCCTTTGTCTGTTGTCCAATCAGTTTGCCCCATCCGAGGCTGTTCACCAGAGACTGAATGAAAAAAATGAAGATGGTCGCCCCAATCCCCATGGCCGCAGAAGTTAGGGGGGTTGTCCTTTTTACAATCAGATAGTAGAAAAGCACACCAATGGGAACGAGGAAATGGGTTCCCCGGATCAGGATGGGGAAGAATTTGGGAAGCTCACGCCTGGGGATCCCCTTCAGACCAAATTTGACCGAAAGGAGATGAACCGCACCCAGAAGGGCAAGCTGGTCGATCACCGCAGGAAGGATAGCAGCGGTCACCACATGGAGATAAGAAATTCCTAAAAATTCCGCCATGATGAAGGCTGCCGCCCCCATGACCGGTGGCATCAACTGGCCATTCCCACTTGCTGCTGTTTCGATGGCACCGGCAATCTCCGGTTTAAACCCGAGCCGTTTCATTAAAGGGATGGTCACGGAACCGGTAGTCACCACGTTGGCCACCCCGCTTCCAGAGATGGTTCCCATAAAGGCACTGGATACCACCGCGACTTTGGCTGGACCACCCCGAGTGTTCCCTACGAGTGAAAAGGCTATTTTCATAAAATAATCCATGGCCCCTGTTTTTTCGAGGATGGCTCCGAAAAGGACGAAGGCAAAGACAAATGTGGAAGATACCCAAAGGGGTACCCCAAAAATCCCTTCCATGGTCAAATAAAGGTGATCGATCACTCGACGAACCCCATAACCGCGGTGGGCAAGAATTTCGGGAAGATAAGGTCCGGTAAAGGCATAGAGAATAAAAAGAGATGCGATCAGAGCAAGAGGAAGTCCTACGGCCCTTCTCGCTCCTTCCAGAACGCAGAGGATGGTGATCACGCCCATCACCATGTCTAACGTATTGGGATTACCAATCCTCTGGACAAGGTCTGTATAAAAGGCTGTGATATAGATAGCGGCCCATCCTCCTATGGCTGCAAAAACCAGGTCATAAATGGGGATGGTCTTTTTCTTTGACTTCTTGGTCATCGGATAAAAAAGGAAACAGAGAATGATGGCGAAACATAAATGGACGGAGCGCTGTAGTGTCCCAGTCAATGTTCCAAAAGCGGCTGTATAGAGTTGAAAACAGGACATGGCAAGGGCAATGCCAGCGGATATGTATAAAAGAGGTCCGGAGAGGCGACGTGCCCCATAATCTGCTCCCTCCGCGATCTCTTTCGATTTTTCTAACGTATCTTGATCCTGAACCTTCTTATTTTCTCCCATCTTTAAATATCAAACCTCCGATCGGATATTGTTTGACCTCAACAATGATCACTTCTCCTTCTCTCATTTTGGAAAAATCAAGCCTTTGGCCTTTACATTCCAAATATTGATTAGTAAAAGGGGAGACAAAAAAAGAGAACTGTTTCATCTCTTCGACTTCCGGCCTTGCTTTCATTAACCCTTTTTCGACGATCACTTTACCTTCCATGGAAGGGAGGCCTGGTCCATAAGATAGAAACTGGGTTTCAATCGGTTTAACCATCCCTTTTGATGTAATAAGGAATTGTCCAGAGACTGGAGTCCTGTCAACGGAATGGATGTAGTGGAATTCAAATCGGTCCCCTGGAGAGATTCTCTTGCAGAATAAAATTTGATCGCTTCTCCCTGTTCTCACCTCAAGAATGAGGACGGGATAAAAAAAAACGGCCAAAAAAAAGATAGGGAGAAGGCATTTCCAAGTTTTTTTTAACATCAGGTGCCTTCTCCCTTCCGTTTCTATTTTTTTAGCCCTTTTTCTTTGAAGAATTTCTCTGCTCCAGGATGAAGAGGAATGGGCATGCCAATTAACGCCTTCTCTAATTTGACCTCCTTTCCCTTCGCATGGGCACTCTCGATTCGTCCGATATTCTCAAACATCGCCTTGGTGATCCGATAAACCATATCCTCTTCTAATTCAGACTTGGCCACGAGGATGGCTAAAACTGCTACGGTAGAAACATCTTTATCGATTCCTTTGTAGATCCCGGCGGGTACTTTATCTTTGGAATAGAAAGGATACTTTTTGATGAGCATGTCGGCATGGGCATCATCGATGGGAACGATCATCGTCTCGATCATAAGAGCCGTATCGACGATGGCGGATGCTCCTACTCCCACCGTATAGAAAGCGGCATCAATTCTTCCATCTTTCAGATAATCAGCCGATTCGGCGGCCGAAAGCCTTTCTACCTTTCCCAGATTCTCAAACTTCAACCCATAGGCCTCCAGAATCTGGATGGCATTCTGTTCTGTCCCGCTGCCCAGAGGACCCACAGCAACCCTTTTCCCCTTGAGATCTTTGACCGATGCGATCTTGGCATCTTTCCGTGCATGAATCTGGCAATGTTCAGGATATAAGGAGGTAACCCCACGAATATTTGGTACTGGTTTGTCGAACATGGGTTTCACCCCTTTGAGGGCATAAAAGGCAATGTCATTTTGCAGAATGGCCAGATCCGCGTCTCCTGTGGCGATCAGTTTAGCATTGGCAACAGAGGCTCCAGAAGACTCGACAGTAATCTTGATGTCAGGAAGTTTTTCATGGGCGATTCTTGAAATGGCTCCTGCCAGTGGAAAGTATACCCCTACCACCCATCCCGAAGCGATGGAAACATATTTCCGGGCACTATGTGCCAGATCGGGTCGCAGTGGCAAGAGAGCAATGGCCAAACATAAAACCACTATTCCAATCATCCAACTCTTCTTCATTTAAACCCCTCCTTTTCTTTTTGTAATGGATTGTTAATAAAAAAACAGACTTAAACTTAATAGTAATAGGTTAAAACATCAGCCCTTCTTCTTAAAAATCACCCCCCTTCTACAATAATAAATACCTTCTTTTATCTAAATCTGATGAAATTGTCAATAACTCATTTAAACTCAACCATTTCATATTTACCACGTTAGAAAGCCCCACCTTTCTAACGGGGTTTACTCCTCAATAAATCCCCCCAACCCCCTTTACTAAAGGGGGGATTACTCGCCACCATGGGGAAAAGATGAACCTAAAAAACTTCTCTCCCCTAGAGGCTGTGTCGCAATGCTGAAAATTCACTTTTTTGTCATTCTGAGGCGAAGCGAAGAATCTAATTAATTCAAGATGTTATAAATTTGAAATTCTTCGGTTTACACCTCAGAATGAAATTACGACACAGTCTCTTAAGGGAGAGGGAGAAAGAGTTACGATCAATGTCTATTTTCGTGCAGTTAGAAGATCATTTTCATTCCATTAAAAATATGCTATTTAAGGATTGATAATTTCTGGAGGCCTTTCAAATGAAACATTTCTTTGATGTTTACCGGCAAAGGACCCCTTCTTCGGAAGAACTTTTTAAAAGGGCCAAAGAGGCGATGCCCGGAGGAGTTTCTCATAACGTCCATTATTTTCCGCCACATCCTTTCTTTGTTAAGGGTGCAAAAGGCTCCAAGATCTGGGATGTGGACGGAAATGAATATCTGGACCTCTGGATGGGTCACTATACCCATATCCTGGGCCATCATCCTGAGGTCGTCACGGAAGCGATTGAGCGTCAACTGAAAGAGGGAATTCACTGGGGCATTCTTTTTGAGAAACAGATTGAATGGGCAGAAATCATTCGGGATTTGATCCCCTCCGCGGAAATGGTCCGATTCTGTTGCTCTGGAACTGAAGCGACGATGTATGCGGTCAGGCTTACCCGTGCCTTCACAGGAAAAAATATTATTTTAAAGATTGCTGGTGGATGGCATGGAGCGAATTCTGATCTCACGATGGGTATCAAGATGCCCTACGAAAAAGAAGATAGCCTTGGCCTATTGCCCGAACTCCATCAGTACACCAAGACCATCCCTTTTAACGACCTCTCTGAGACACTGGAAATTATCTATCAAAATAGGAATGATCTGGCGGGAATCATTCTTGAGCCTGTTATTGGAGAGGGCGGATTCATTCCTGCCATTGAAGAATATCTGAAAATGCTTCGTTCTGAAACCGAGCGATTAGGTGCCCTTCTGATTTTTGATGAAGTAATTTCAGGGTTTCGAGTCAGCCTAGGCGGAGCTCAGGAGAGATTTGGCATTATTCCAGATTTGACCACACTGGGGAAGATCGTGGGTGGAGGGTTGCCCGTGGGTGCCCTGGCGGGTAAAAGGGAGATCTTAGAGAAGACCTCACCCGAAAAGAAGGGCAACAAGTGGGAGAGTATAATGATCGGTGGCGGCACTTTTTCTGCCCATCCCCTGACGGTGGCTGCGGGATTGACAATGCTCCGCTACTTGAAGGATCATGCGGAGGAGATCTATCCTTCTTTAGAGGCCAAAGGAGAGAGGGTCCGGGAAGGTGTCCAGAAAGCCATCCATAGAGAAGGGGTTGAGGCAATCGTCACAGGAATCGGTTCTCTCTTCCAAACCCATTTCCCTTTTCAAAAAGGAGTGGCACTCAACTCCCCTCATTCAATCCAACAGTTCACCGATACAGAGAAAAGGGAGATTGAGTTTCGAATAAGAATGCTCACAAAAGGAATTCATGTAATGCACGGTGGGGGCGGTTTATCGATAGCCCACTCAGATGGGGACATTGAGAGGATCATCGAAGCGACCAGAGAAGTGGCAAGGGAGATGAAGGAGGGAAATTAAAGGTTGAGGTTGAGGTTGAGGTTAAAGAAATAAAGCATTCTCAACCTCAACCTAAACTTTAACCTTTTATTAGATCAAGGAGGTGTGATATGGAAAATTGGGGAATGAAAGTATGGGTTGGAGTATTATTCTTCATGCTGGTTTTGGGAGGGATGGGTATGGCAAAGGAGACAGTAAAAATTGGTGTCATTGTGGTGGATGTCCAGGGAGACTTTACAAAAATTAAAAATGGCTCCTTGTCTGTGGAGGGAACTGACGAAACCTACATCAAAGAGGTAGAAGAAAATACGAAGAAACTGAAGGATGCGGGATACTCCATCTTTGCCACCCAGGATTGGCATCCTGCCAATCATGCCTCTTTCTTCACCAATCATAAAGGAAAAAAGGCGTTTGATGTGATTAAACTTCACGGAAAGGACCAGGTCCTCTGGCCACCCCATTGCGTCCAGAAGACCCCTGGAGCAGAGATCTTATTGGATAAAAAGTTGTTCAAGGCTGTTGTGAAAAAGGGAAAGGACCCAAAATATGACAGTTACTCTGGTTTCCAAGACGATGGTGGAAAAAAGACAGGGATGGACAAGCTCCTTAAAAAGGATGAGATCAAAAAGGTGGTAGTCTATGGCATTGCCACCGATTATTGCGTAAGGGCGACCGCCCTTGATGCCGTAGCAGCAGGTTACAAAGTGATTTTGATTAAAAACCTGAGCAGAGGGGTTGCTCCGGACACTTCTCAAAAGGCAATCGAAGAGATGAAGGCCAAGGGAATTGTCGTTTTTGATGATTTGGACTTAGAAAAAATCAAAGCCAATTGAAAGAAACACACCCTCATTTCTATTTATCTCCGTGTGAAAGATGGGGATGTTGATGAAAATTATCACTTTTCATTTTGGGAGTCCAGTCTTTGAACGGCCTTGATAATGGCTGAACTGCAAACCCCCCAATCCCTCGCAATCTCTGCCATCGACATCCCCAATTCATGACTTAAATAATAAGCTCCCTCTGCCCCAACCCTTGAAACTCTTCTCCTCTGCCCCCCATTCCGAACCCAGCGGGAAAATAATCGAAGACGCCACGAAACGTCCCCTTACTCTTAACCTTCTATCTTCTTTAGATACTCCACAGCTTTCTCTGCAACAATCTCCGCATCATGAACAGCATCGCTGATACCAATTCCTTTATATGCACATCCTGTGAGAAATAGGCCAGGCTGGAGGGTCACCCGCTCCTCAATTCGAGAAACCTTCTCTAAATGTCCTACAAGATACTGAGGCATGGATTTCTCCCATCGATAAATTTTTGTCAGAATGGGTTCACCTTCGACTCCCATTATATCTCTCAGTTCTTCTCGAACGATTCTGAGCATCTCTTCATCATCGAGATTGACGAGATGCTCATTGTTCGCCCCCCCTACAAAGACTCTGAGCAAAACCATATCTCCCGGGGCCCGATAATTAAACTTAACCGAAGTCCATGTGGAGGCCATAATCCTTTTCTTTTCCGCACGAGGAACGATGAATCCAAATCCATCCAACGGATGATGAATCTGGGAACGACGGTAGGCTAAGGAGACAGTGGCACTGGAAACATAGGGAATGGTGAGAAGGATTTCAGAAAGCTTGGCATCCATCTCTTCAACGATCTTTGCTGTAATGAAAGAAGGGATGGCTAAGATAATTGAATCTGCCTCAAGGGATGTTCCTTCCGAAAATTGAATTTGATAATTACCCTTCTCTTTCCTTTTTACTTTCACCACACTTTTTCTGAGGCTAATCGTTTCCTCTCCAATCTTCTTTCTTAGAGAGTCAACCCACTCACCTAATCCATCTTTAAGGGTTAAGAACATTGTCCTTTGGTGTCCCCCCTCTCTTTGAAATTGGAGGGTTATCTTTCTCCTTGCCAGCATTCCGCGGATGAGGCTCCCATACTCTTCTTCTATCTGAAGGAACCTGGGGAAGGTACTTTTTAAGCCCATTGTCTCCGGCGTTCCTGCATGAATGCCTGCCACTAACGGTTCTGCTATCTTTTCTAACGCCTCTTCCCCTAAGCGACGCCTGACAAAATCGGCAAGACTCTCTTCTTCATCCGATTTCTTCTTCGGAATGAAAAGATCCACGGCCATCCGAATCTTTCCAGGCCAAGAGATAAGAGAACTCTTGATAAAGGGAATAAAGCTGGTGGGAATCATCAGCATAAATCCCTCCGGCAATTTGTGAAGCCTTCCTTTGGAGAGAATGAAGACTCTCCGATTCTCATTTGTATTTAATATTCTATCCCCAAGTCCCAATTTTTCGCAGAGGGCAAGGGCCCAAGGCTTCTCATAAAGGAAGCAGTCAGGACCTCCTTCGATAACAAAACCATTCACTTTCTCCGTCAGAATACATCCACCTACTCTATCCTTCTCATCTAAAAGTTGAAGCTGAATGGATCCACCTAATTTCTTTGCCTTTTCGAGAGCGAAGTAGGCGGCGGCCAGTCCAGCGATGCCACAACCCACAATAACCAAACGCTTCATACCTACTCCAAAGAATGGTTCGGGGTTCGGAGCAATCTTTTTATAATCTCCGAACTCTGAACTCCGAACTCATAAACTATCATTTCCCTCTTATATGCTCTTCTACAATGCTTGCAAGAGCCTCTATAAATCGTTCTGAAAAGTTAAGAGAAGGGGACCGCTTCAATACCATCCCAAGGGATTCGGCCTCCTCCCGATAAAGGATATCAATATCGTAAAGAACCTCGATATGATCTGAAACAAATCCAATAGGAACGATTAGGACTTTTCGGACCTTCTTAAGAGAGAGTTCGCTCAGGATGGACTCGACATCCGGACCTAACCACTCCTCTGGGCCCATCCCTCTGCTCTGAAAGGCAATATGCCATGGAAGGGGTTCAATCTTTTTAAGAACCTCTCTCACACTCTCTTCCATTTCCTTGACGTAGGGTTCATTCTCAACAAGGGATTTTGGAAGACTGTGTGCGGTGAAGATAAGATGAATTATTTTCCTTTCTTCAGGAATGAATTGCATTAGCCCTTCCTGAATCTTTTCCTGAATCGCCCCAAGAAAGAGAGGATGCAAATGCCATTGCTCGACAAAAAAGACCTGCAATTTATCTCCCAGATTTTTTAGTACCCGATTCACCTCTTCGATATAAGCTCCTGTGCTTGCTCTGGATCGGAAGGGCACCATGGGAATGGCGATGACCTCTCGGATGTCATCTCGGAGGATCTCTTTCAATGTCTCTTCAATCAACGGGTGACTATATCGCATTCCCGCATAGGATTTGAATTGATAACCTTTGGCATTCAGCCTCTCTTCAAGGGTCTTGGCCTGCCTCTGCGTGATTTCAGGAAGAGGTGAAGAACCTCCGATTAATCGGTAACGTTCTTTGATTCTCTCCAGATGCTCTGGAATAGGTTTCCGACCCTTCATAAGACGGGTCAATAAAAATTCCACCTCGTCTAAGGAGCGGGGACCTCCAAAGGCTAAAAGCAGAAGGGCTTTCACCAATACCTCAGTTTTAGGGTGGAGGATTGAGGCAAATTCTTTTACCTCTAACCTCAAGCGCCTGCCCATCGGCAGGCAGCGCTCCTCTAACCTCTAACTATTTCTACCTTGAACTATATTCATGGACCATATTGACTAAGGCAACCACATTGTCTACGGGTGTATTGGGAAGGATTCCATGGCCGAGGTTGAAGATATGGCCCGGCCGACCTTCTGCTCTTTCAAGAATCCGCTTCACTTCTTTCTCGATTTGTTCGGTAGAGCTGAGGAGGATCACAGGATCGAGGTTCCCCTGAATGGCTACATCGTATCCCAAACGGCTCCACGCCTCTCTTAAATCGACCCGCCAATCTACTCCGATCACATCCCCCCCCGCCTGTTTCATCCGTTCTAAAAGTGTTGAAGATGAGGTGGCAAAGTGGATGAGAGGGACACTTCGATCTACGCCATCAATCACTTTTTTAGAATAAGGAAGGACATACTTCTCATAATCGCTCGGGCTCATGCATCCTACCCAGGAATCGAAGAGCTGGAGGGCCTGAACGCCGGAGCGAATCTGAGCATTGAGATATCGGATCAATACCTCTGAAACCTTTTCCATCAGGCGTTCCCATGCCAGAGGGGTTTGATACATCAATCCTTTGGTGAGAATATAGTCTTTTGAATGGCCTCCCTCAATGATATAACTGGCAAGGGTGAAGGGAGCCCCTGAAAATCCGATCAAAGGGACTTCTCCTTCCAATTCCCGGCGGACGATTCGAATCGCCTCCATGAGAAAGGGAATATCCTCTTCAGGTTCAATGATTCGCAGACCATCCACCTCCTTCAGCTTTCGGATGGGATGGTGAATGACAGGACCTTCCCTTTTTGCAAACTCCAGCCCAATCCCCATCGGCTCCAAGGGAATCAGGATATCTGAAAAGATGATGGCGGCATCGAGCTTGAGCTGCTCAATAGGAAGGAGGGTTACCTTGGCAGCCAGTTCAGGGTTCTTACACATCTCAAGGAAGGAGAATTTCTTCCGGAGCGCCCGATACTCCTTCATATACCGACCCGCCTGGCGCATCAGCCAGATGGGTGTATACCTTGTGGGCTGCCTGCGGCAGGCCATGAGAAAGGGGTATCGATCCTCTGTTTTTTTCATCTCAAAATACCCTAACTACCGGATAACGAAACTATAAATTCGAAATCCGAATATCGAAATCCGAAACAAATCCAAATGACTAAATTTCCAAAACACTATTCACTTCTTGGTTTGAAATTTTTTGATTCGACCATTCGAATTTGTTTCGAATTTCGCCTGCCTGCCCTGCCTACCGCAGGCAAGCGCAGGCAGGGATTTAGTGCTTCGAATTTTTGCTCCAATCCCTCAGCAGTTGAACCAACAATCTCACTCCTACCCCTGTTCCCCCTCTCGGTATATAGGGCCTCTCTTTCTCAATCGATGCAGGTCCAGCAATATCGAGATGAACCCATGGGACCTTCTCCACAAATTTGCTCAAGAAGATTGCTCCGATGATAGCCCCGGCTGCTCGAGTTCCGACATTTTTGAAATCGGCGACATCACTCTTCAGATATTCAAAATATTCATCCCATAGCGGCAGCCTCCATACTTTCTCTCCCGTCTTTCCAGAAGCCTCTTCAATACGTTTAAAAAGGGATTCCTCATTACCGAAAAGGCCGATGACATAATCTCCCAGGGCGATGACACAGGCTCCTGTTAATGTCGCCAGATCAACGATCGCTTTTGGTTGATACCGCAGGCTATAGGTCAGGGCATCAGAAAGGATGAGCCTTCCTTCCGCATCGGTGCTAATCACCTCCACGGTCTGACCCGAAAGGGTCTTCAAAATATCTCCAGGTTTATAGGCCTTTCCACTCGGGAGATTTTCCATTGCGGGGATGATTCCGACCAGATGAAGGGGAATCTTGAGTTCAGAGGCTGCCTTCATGGCAGCTAAAACAGCAGCAGCACCTGACATATCATCCTTCATCCGTTCCATCTTCTCTGAAGGTTTGATCGAGATCCCACCGCTGTCGAAGGTGATCCCTTTCCCTACCAAGACGATCGTATCCAATCCTTTGTCCTTGTTATATTCCAAGGTGATGAACTTGCCGGGCTCCTGGCTTCCTTTGGCAACGGCAACGAATGCCCCCATGCCCATAGCCTCTGCCTGGCTCACCTCCATCACCTGAAATTCCATGCCCTGTGCTTTTGCAATCTTCTGAGCCTTTTCAGCCAGAACCATTGGAGTGATCTGATTGCTTGGTCCATTGACCAGGTCTCTCGCCATGCAGACGGCTTCCGAAACAATTTTGCCCGTTTTCAAACCATTCTCGACCAATTTCATCTCTTCGTCTGTCTCTCCGAGGATGATCGTTTCCTCAATCTCTTTGATCTTTTCCCTCTCCAGAGTTTTAAATTCATTAAATTGGTAGGTTCCGAGCAGGAGCCCTGTCACGAAGGACTCAGTCAAGTCTTCCTCTGAAAAGGCATCGAATTTCTTTATCGGAAAGGCAAACTGTTTTATTTCCGAATCCCGGATGAACTGCCCGGCTTTTGAAGAAGCCCCCCGCCATTTCTCTAAATCAAACTCTTCTTTTTTGCCCAGACCGGTCAGCAATACTCTTTTAGCTGGAAGGGCGCCCTGTGTGTGAATAAACCGACATTGGAATAACTCCCCCTTAAAATCTCCCTGCTTGATGAGACCAGAGATAAACCCTTTCCACTCCAGATCCACATTCTGAATGGGCCCTTCCAATGGTTGGGGTGATTCAAAAGAAAAGAGAAGAAGAAGTTCACAGGGAAACTTTTCAGCAATGCCCTTTTCGACTTTTATCTTCATAACATCCCCTTCAGTTCTTGCCACATCAATTTGAAAAGTTCATGGAAGAATGGAATGATGGAACGTTGGAATATTGGGTTGAGAAAAAAGTATTTTCGCTTTTAAACATTATTCCAATATTCCATTATTCCAGAATTATCCTTAATCGACGGCTATTCTCTTTCTTTCAGTTTCGATATGGTGATGGAACGGTTTTCCTCGACTGTAGAAAATTCCTTCACCTTTTTAATTAATGAAGGGAACCAACCCCCTCGGCCGATCACCCTGGCCAGCATCCAGGGATTTAAATCGGAAACCTCCATCCATTTCCCTGCCTTCTTGATCAACTCATCCAGCATCTTTCGGTGGGGATCTCCTTTTAACGGATATTTCTCTTTCAACTCGATCTTAATCTTAGCGACATGATCGCTTCCATAGACCGCTTCGATTTCCTCCTTCCTGGCATAGGCATAGAGGGCCTCTTCTATCTTGGTTAATTCGGCATCGATCACTTCATCTTGAATTCTTTTTCTCTCCTTTAACTCAACATACTGGTTGACCAGGGTCACCCCTTCTTCATTGAGATACTCGTTAAGAGGAAGGTTCTCCACGGTGATCAGATGCTTCCGTTTCGGACAGAGCCTCTGATAATCACACCAATCGCAGAGGGGCCCTTCTTTTGGAAGGAACTCTCTGTCCGATTCGATCTTCTGGATGAGTTCAAGAGTTTCCAGGCGAAGTTCCTGGAGTTCCTCCGGAGTCCTTGAGGACTGTATTTCAGTATCGAAGGCGAGGTAGTGCCAGACCAGTTTCACTTCCCGAATATCCTGCCATTTCCTCTCTACTCCCATCTGATAGAAGGCCAGTTGCCGGTCGGAATTGACCTCCCCCTGAGTTGGAAGCCTGCTGGAGGTTTTGTAATCATGGATTTCAAGGATGGATTGATCCACGAGGGTCAGACGATCGATGAAACCCCGAATCCAGTACCCCTTTTCTTCTTCGAGGGGGAAATAAATATTTTCTTCCAGGCCCAATGTCCTTCCCTGATCGAATGGGTAGTAACGTCTGTAATACTCCGTGATGCACTTCTCTCCCAGGCGCCGGTAATCTTCGGCACTGTATTCCTTTCGTATAATCTGAACCATATCATTCCAGTTCTTTTCCCAATTCTGATGGTAAAAAGCAAGAAGTCCTTCCAGGGTGTGGAGTTTCGTCACCTTCAGATCCCGGTAGAGCTTCTCCAGGGCATCGTGAACCCTCGAACCCATAAAAGCCTCGATGCTTTCGGTCTCAACCTCAATCTTGTTAATATAAGCGAGTTTATACTGGTGGGGGCAGGTTTCATAGGTGGAAAGTTGAGAGTGGGAGTAGGCTGGCATTATTCATCTCCTTTTCCGCTCTTGGCAGGGCTCCATTTCTTCCTGATAATAACAAGCTTAATTTATTATTTTTAACAAGAAAAAGGGATTCTGTCAAAATCCAAAATTCTGCTTGAAAAATTACTGTTGAAATAGATATGATGAAAACAGGAAAGGGATTTTATCCCCCTATGCAACCGGATATAAAATTGGAAAGATTACAAAGAAGGGTCATCCGGTGCCAGAAATGTCCAAGGTTGGTGACTTACCGCCGGGAAATTTCGAGCCATAGACCCAGGAGATACCGGGATGCGAGTTACTGGTCGAAACCCCTTCCCAGTTTCGGAGACCCAAACGCTCGGCTTCTCATCGTGGGACTGGCTCCTGCTGCTAATGGTGGAAACCGGACAGGCCGTATGTTTACAGGAGACCGAAGCGGGGAATGGCTGTTTGGCGCTCTCTTTCAATTTGGCTTTGCCAATCAACCCAATTCGATTCGAAGGGATGATGGTTTCAAATTAGTCGATTGCTATATTACAGCAACGATTCGCTGTGCCCCTCCAGGAAATAAACCTCTGCCCGAAGAGATAGAAAACTGTCGACCCTACTTCTTAAAAGAACTTGAGTTGTTAAAAAATATCCAGGTCATCGTTCCCTTGGGGCAGATCGCCTTTGTTCAAACTTTGAGGTCTCTGAGATTAAAAGGGTACGATGTCCCTCCTCTATCGTTCGGTCACGGTAAGGTCTATGTAGGGAACGGTTTGAAACCGTTCCCTACTCTCATCACCAGCTACCATCCAAGCCAGCAAAATACGCAGACCGGTAAACTGACGAGGACAATGTTTCACCGGGTTTTTGACATGGCTAAGAGGAAAATATAAGTTAAAGTTAAGGTTCTTCACTCCGAACTAACTGCTCCGAACTCCGAACTTTAATTTTATGGTGATTAAGATTCCCATTGAAGACTGGATCGATCTTCACACCTTCTCTCCGAAGGAAATTCTTTCTCTTCTGGAAGAGTATCTCCTGGAATGCCAGGAGAAGGGGTTTGCGGAGGTTCGAATCATCCACGGAAAAGGGAAAGGGGTTCAAAGGCAGATCGTCCACGACTTCCTCAAAAAATCTCCTCTTGTCGCATCCTTCAGACAGGCACCGCCTGGGGCAGGCTCATGGGGTGCCACGATTGTCACCCTGA
>JBFMAE010000281.1:0-11515 GCA_040756085.1 Thermodesulfobacteriota bacterium
GATTGATGTCATCTTTTCAACCTCCTCCACTCGCGCCCTAAAAGTCTTGTCCTTTCGAAACCCATCTTGAGACTTCTTCAGTGAGTCACGATTGGTGCCCCCATCTATGTGACCAATTATTCTATTTCTGATGTCCCCAACATTATACTATGTGCAATAACTACAAAATCACGTATACGTCTCTGCAAATGGCTTAATACAGTGGTAAGAACTACTTCAGGGTTTCCGATTAAATCGTCCTTGAAATCCCATGGTTTAGTTTTAACTTCCAATTCTAAAGACTTCCTACAAACACTTTCTGCGACAATCTCGGCTAGTAAAACACGGAATTGCGGTTTCTCCTGACCTGCATAATCAGGTTCTGGACCAAGATATCTTTTTATAGAATCATGAGCGGCAGATATTTCTAAAAGGTTTGGTTCCAATGTTGACCAAGCTGCACGATATATACCAAGGTTTTTAGACACAATTTTAAACTTTATTGGAACCCCTTCTTCCTCCTTTTGTATTACTTTTACTTTAGTAGTAGCCTTATTACCATTTATTGATGCCGAAATCTCTACAGCTTTTCCTTTAAGACGACGACCTTGAACCACAACTTCCCCAAGAGCATAATTGGACCCTTCTACAGGAATAATATGGCAACGCCCTTTTATTGGAATACTTTCACTATCTGATGACACCACATTTATTATTGTATCTTGAGTCACTAGCTCAGGATACTTAGCAAACAAACGAATTGTTTTTGAGCTTCCTTCTCTTATACGATAAAAATTATGTTCAAATTCTAAGGATTCTGCAAACTCATGTTCTTCAATTTTATTTTCTATCACCTTTACAATCGCTTCTGCCTCAGGAAGACCTTCGCTTTTGGTCTGAAGACAAACCGCTTCTTTCAATGCTTCACCACGAATTCTGAACGATACTATTAACTTATCGTTTCGCTTGGGATGCAATCTTAATTTGAATGGAACATCTAAAATAGATACTGCCGGATCATCGCTTACTACCATTACCGCTTGCCCCTCTTTCTCAAAGATAGATCGATTAATATAGAATGTTAAAGTACGAATTTGTCCAATAGCAATGTTAAGATACGTTGGAAATATTAGGACACCTTTTTTTGAAAAGAAATCTTTATCTACTTCGTCATCAGGAGTTACCTCTTCCAATTCTTCTATTTGTTGAGTAAGAAACTTACTTGCAGCTTTAGCCAATCTGTCCAATCTATTTTGAGTTTCTTTGCTTGCAATTTCTTTTTGAATACTTTTATCCTTCTCCTTATCTTTTTCAATCAATTGGCGAAGTTTTTCAGAAGGAATTTGGAAAAGGGCCTTCGTAAATGGATGATCACGCCTCAATCCTGTTTGTCGATTTGGATCAATCAACAAAGAAGGATTTTCTGGTGGATGGGTTTCGTTATTCTCTCTTCGTTTATCATATTCGTTTAATAAACGATCAATAAAATCGCATTCCAATCTCCCAAAATACTTTTTAGCGTAAGGCTCTTTTTCTAAACCAGAATAAAGAAGACTGCATTCATGAATTGCCCTTTCACCCTTAATTAACAAGCCCGAGCGTCTAAAGCGATCGCTCGGATCTTCTAATGGTTCTGAAGCTCTCCATATAATAAGCCTTGCTTTTGCTTCTGGATAACCTGGAACTAAGAAGGACTCTTCGCAGAATAACTCGCCTTCGGGTTGCCGATATACAATTTTTTCCCGTTCCATTTTCGGATTATTTAAATTTCTAATTAAAAGTTTAGTGGAACTATGTTCAGACAATATATCTCTTAGTGCATAATTCCAAGGTAAATCTCGAATAATAGTATTTATGTGGGGAATTTTATATTGGGGGGCAATCTCTAATCTAATCACTGTGCCATCACCCCGTCCGATATTTAATATCTCCCTAATTTCCTTAGTAACACTTTTGCCTTTTTCCCAGGGAATAAACTGAGGTTTCGTTGTCAATTCACACTTATAATATTTTTCGTCTTTTATTGATTCAATCGTCATATTACCTAAAACAGTGCAATCCTTTGCACCTCTTCCCATAAAGCCCCTGTCACCTTCTTCACTGCAGCGGCTACCAACATTACCAAATTTTTCAAGCATGGTCTGTAACGTCATTCCCTCCGCTTTATCAAAAATTCTTATAAAAGACGGAGCCCCCTTCCTTTGTTCACAAATTTCAATTAAAATAGGCCCTCCATCCTCACTTCTAAGCTGTTTTTTATATAAGCGATGGTAACTGTCATCCGAATTAGTTATCAATTCTACAAGAACATCATAAACATCTCTAATGGCAAATTGCCTGTTAAAATCATAGTCTCGAAGTGTAATCTTAATGTCGATAGGAATACCGATTTTCATAGCAGGCCCCCTGTTCATTCTGTGATCAAGGCGTTAAATTTTTCTTTACATGCTTTAAGAAAATTAATTATTTCTGCATCATTGATTAACTCAGCATTAGAAAAAAGTTGCCCAAACTTCTGCCCTATAATATCTTTGGAAGCATCTGGAGAGCACACTAGCATATCAGTAAACATATATTGAGATGCTTCATCTAAATTCTTTTTTTCTTGAAAATGTTTGAAAAGGGGATCACTCTTTATCTTTTTTATGAATCGCTCTGCTTCATGTTTGGGGGCATCCGGAGCTTTATGTTTTAAACTTTTTAAAATCCGCGCTTCATTCTCCTTAATCCAAACTACTCCTTGTGAGGTCAAGCGCCAACCCTCTAACTCACCGCCAATATCACCACCTGCTCTTCCAGAAACGAGTTTTCCATTCTCTTTCTTTTTCGCTTGCTCAAGAGCGAAACGAACTGGAGTTTTGTCTGGAAATCCCATTTCCCTAAATTTTCTTAAACGCCAAGAAAATCTTTCTTTAGCGAGTTGATATGCCTCCCATGCAACTTCTTCTGTGTGAACCTTCTTAGAAATACCGCCGATTTTATATAGTGCAAATAAGGCAATATCCATATTAGATAATTCTGTTGTCATAGTAGTCTCCAAATATAAATTTATGTTTTTTGTAGAAACCTGTTGCCACGATCTGCAATTTTATAGATTACCCCTGGTCCCACTCCTTTTTTTTCTTTTTCAATTAACCCTAATTCAAACATCCTTGCCATCAAACCGGCTCTCTGGGTATTTATCACGGCATCTGAAGCGCTCCAGATTTGACCGAATTCTTTTTTCAACTCTTGATTTATTTCTTCTCTTTCTTTTAAGCCATTTTCTAATTTTTGTAGGAGCCATTTTATCGCGCTACATTCCCCTCTTACATTCTTAGAAATATGTTCAAGATAAAAATCTATCTCTTTCTCATTAAAGCTTTTTTCAAAATCTTCATGATCTATTACTGGATTATCCAATTTCGCAAAATTTAGACCTGCCTCTGTTAAACCAATTAATACTCCACCTTTTTCATCTTTATTTAAATTAACGAATCTTAAATATGGCATTGCTCCATCTAATGCTCCCTCTTTCCTCATGTATGCTAAGAAATGACTTTTATATCTGACTTTGCTTTTAAACTCATCTTGGTCTGGCAAACCAGCAGAGATCCTCTCATCTCTCATCTTGTTCTTTTTATCTTCATACTTTCTGATCATTGTTCCAAAATCAGCTGCGGTGTCAGCAGCTTTATTTCTATACCCATCTAAATCTATCCATTGCTCAGAATCGAGAGAAGCATAGAGAACCCTCAAACCTATTTTTATTGGAAGAATTTTATTCACCTGTCCCCATAACCAACATTTTTCTTCTTCAAATTTCTGAGAAAAACATGCGAGTTGTTGGAAGGTTGGCATAGAGACTGGTTTAGGTTGGCTTATAATCTCTGCAAGCGTTATTCTATTTTCATTCGTTGCAATCATTTCCGGCTGAGAAACATCCTTTTTCTTTTTGTTACTCAGTTCAAATTTTTCTTCATGAATCTCGCTCTTTTCGATATAAATTTGGTTCTCAATAGCGGTCGTTATAAACTGAGCAAAGCTTTTGTATTCTCTTTTATTAATTAAATTTTCGATCTCATCTGCTTGTTTTTGAGTAATATCAACAACATATCTCATGGTAACCTCCACAAAGATGATTTAATCTTTATATTAATGTTTTCATTTATTTATTTATATAATACATTAAATCTAAATTGTCAAGTCTTTTCTAATAATTTTTTTAAATTATGATCGTAATTACCAAGGATGGGACTAAACGCAAATAAACTTGCATTTAGTAGAACTATGTGCTAATATACTTGCATATGGTACCAAGAACCTATTGGCTCAAATTATTAGAAAAAGCATGGTCACGCAAATCGATTGTATGGCTCTCGGGTGTGCGGCGTGTTGGAAAAACATTTCTATGCAAGAGCATTCCAGACATTGAATACTTTGACTGTGAACTCCCAAGTACACGCCGACAGATGGAAGACCCCGAAGGTTTCCTGTCGAAGCTTAAGAACAAGAAAGTTGTAATAGACGAAATTCATAGACTTCTCAATCCGTCAGAATTTCTTAAAATTGCGGCTGACCATTTCCAATCCGTTAAGTTAATTGCCACTGGCTCTTCAACTCTTCAAGCTTCTTCTCGTTTTCGCGATACACTCGTTGGGCGAAAAGCTGAAGTATGGCTTACTCCGATGATGTCTCAGGATTTAATAGATTTTAACAACCAAAATTTATCTCATCGGCTTCTCCGCGGTGGACTTCCACCCTTTTTCTTAAGTCCAAAACTTCCAGAATACGATTTCCAGGAATGGATTGATTCATACTGGGCAAGAGATATTCAAGAACTTTTTAGACTTGAGCGCCGTGCATCATTTCAAAGGTTCATGGAATTGTTGTTTATTCAAAGTGGCGGACTTTTCGAGGCTACTCGTTTTGCCCGCCCCTGTGAGGTTAGTCGAGGTACTATTAGTAATTACCTTGGTATATTAGAGGCTACTTGGGTTATTCATGTCATACACCCGTTCTCGACACGTCGGTCAGTTGAAATCATTGCTGCTCCCAAGACTTATGCGTTCGATACAGGTTTTGTCTGCTATTTTCGTGGTTGGCATCAATTGAGAGATGATGACCTTGGCGTGTTGTGGGAGCACTGGGTTCTGAATGAAATGCATAGTCATCTCCAATCACCGATTGCCCGCTATTGGCGTGACAAAAAAGAGCACGAAGTGGATTTTATTTTAGTTCCACGCGGCAAGAAGCCCATTGCTGTGGAATGCAAATGGAGAGCAGATAATTTTGAACCTGACAATCTAAAGGCATTTCGATATCACTATCCAGAAGGACCAAACTGGGTCGTTTGTCAAGATGTGACTCGGGAATATACCCGCAGTTATGCTAATCTGAAAGTAGAATTTATAGGGATTGAAGATCTGATCAAATGCCTAAATGGTTTGTTTCCAAAAGGATAAATTTTAAAGACAATCCTATATCGATCGACAAGCCAATGTTGGATTGCATCTCTGATATCCCCGATCATTTGAAGCTTCCCGCCCACAGGGCGGCGCTTCCCGGCAAGGTATTATCATTTATTATATTGTCCCCCTTCCTGCCTGCCGGCAGGCAGGGACCCCGCCAACCTGCTTAGGGTAGGCAATGCGGGACTTCCGGGGCACTTGCCGGCCACTAAAATCCTGTTGCATTATTTGGTCTTCAGTAAAGTTTCTCATCTCACGCCTCTTATCGGAAACATGAAGGTTTTCGATGGTAGAGGGATTCGTCAATAAACGAACCCCTTAATGGTTATAGATGACTTTAGCGGAGCAAGGTTACCGATAAGAACTGACCTTTGTTAGACTACTGTCGGGTATAATTGTTTGATCAGCTCCATTTTACCTTAGAGGGAGAGAGGGAGCAAACGAACCCTCGATTTTTCCTCGTCGAGCGAAATCAAAGCCCCCTGGCGAAGATCCTTTGCAAATCTCTTCAGAACATTGAGGAGCAAATCTTTAGCATGGTCAGGAGTGACGTCCTGCGTCCTAATTTGGATGACACTCGGCGCATCAGCTTCAGTAGCAGCAAGGATAGCACTGATTTCAAGATCGTGGGTAAATAGCACGTGGTCTTGTGTCTTCGCCCATTCCAGAATCTCATGATCAGGGGCGTTCAGTGGACCGATTGTAGACCAGTGAATGGCAGTGTGTCCAGCTTCTTTCAGTACTGGCACCCATGCGGGGGAGAGATTCATGTCGATTAGAATCTTCATGGGGAGGGAAGCGGAATGTCAATCTCCTCAACTCGCCAAGCAGCGTAGGCGAGTGCTTGATCAATATCCTCTGGCTCCAGATAGGGATACAACTTAAGTATTTCATCTTTAGTCCGTCCTGCGGCAATGAGACCGACAATCGTCCCTACGGTTACACGGAGTCCACGAATGCAAGGTTTTCCGCCCATGACTTCAGGATCGAAAGTAATTCGATTGATGGCTTTCATCTTTCACTCCAAAATCTTTCTAATAGACCACCCTAAATAATAAATACCAAAAACAAAAAATATTGTCAATTTTTTCAATAAGTTTCAAACCTTTCGACCCATCTCCTTTTTGTCCCTTATTCATCCACCCTGCCTTTTCAAATGTCTTGATAATCTTCTCAGGTTTCAAATTATGGAGTGTTGCCATTTAGGCAGCTCTCCTTTTTCGAGGTACTTCTTTCTTTAACTCCTCCTGAACCTTGAGATGCCCCTTAATGGCATCCCTGATCATATCCAACGCCTCTTCAACACTATCACCTTGAGAAGAACATCCACGAACTTCCGGACATTCAACCCAATAACCACCATCTTCAAGATCTGGATGAAGAATGACTTTAAATCTCCTTTTTGAAACATTAACCATATAAACCCTATCCATGGCCATTTTTGAAGTCTTCCCTTTCAGATCATTTATCAATTCCCCAATCGCAATGGCAAAGACATACTGTCCTTTTTTCAGGGTATCGATAATCTGCTTATTCTTATTTGTGAGAACAAAGATCGACTCCCCATCCGTCAAAAATCTCAACTGGGCCAATGGCTTTTCAATCTCAGGAAGATGTTTCCTCAGATAATTAAGACTTTTTCGTATCTTCTGTAATGATAAACCCTGGTCTCTTAAAAATTTTGCTACCTTAAACTGGATGAGATCCGTAAAAGAGTATAACCTCATCGAACCGTACCCAGATGCTTCATTAATGGAAGGTTTAATGAAGTTTGTTCGGTCCCAATAATCAATTACCCTCAATGGAGTTCCGATGATTTTTGAAACAATCTTTGAATTGAATGAATTGTTCATCTTAATTACCTCCAATGATTTTTAAATTCATATATGTATTTATAAATCCAAGATAGGATGAATGTCAAGAATTTTTTAGATTCTTCGCATCACTCTGTATAACCATGCGGTGCCTCGAACCGTACTGGTTCAGGGTGGTGCAGGGCTTCACTCGGAATGACAGGGGAGAGATTTAGAAAAGTGGGAGAGTTGTAATGGTGGGTCACTCAACACCATACTGGCGGCGGTAGGAGAGGATATAACTTCTCACGTCTTTTTTTGTCTTGTAAATTCCGAAGTGGCCTTCGCAGAGGATATCGGCATCGAGGTCGAGTAATTTCTTTGTCGAACGATCCCAATCTCCAAGATTCGAACCAAATTCTGAAAGAAGAGGACCGTGAAGGTCTTGAGCAAAAAGAATGCGTTTTCCATTTTTATCCAAATAGATACAAATTGATCCTGGGGTATGACCTGGTGTGTGAAGGCAGACAATTTCATGTTCGCCAATTTTTAATTTCTCCTCGGATAAATTGAATTTCACATCCACAGGAGTTGGTGGAAAAGTTGTCTGATACCAACTGGCGGCTGTTAAAATCGGATCCCCATTTTCCAAGGACGGAGCATCCAATTTATGGATATAGATTTTAGACCCAAATCTCTTCTTAATCTCGGGAACACCTCCAATATGGTCGATATGACAGTGGGTTAGAAGAATCTTGCTTAGATTCTTACAATTTAACCCTAAACTTTGAACATTTTTAACAATCTTCTCAACACTCCACCCCGCCCCCGTATCAATTAATATCAATTCCCCCAAGTTCATGAGATAGGCGCATCCATCTCGACTATCTGTGATGTCTGGACCTCCTACGATAAAAATATCTTTTGTAATTTCCGATGGTTTCATTTCTTTACCCTCTTAAATCCTCCTTTAATTTTCTATAATCTGCCAATGTGAAACCTTTCCACTGGCAAGGGAGTATGGAATTGTTATGAAATAGAGGTTCATTCTCAAGGTCGAATTGTGACATCTGCTTCGCCTTTTCAAACAAAATAGTATGAGGAATAGGTGAATATTCCACCAGTATTGGCCTTGCATTCATCTCCTTCACAAAAGCAATGCTCTCTTCCGCCTCCCCTAACCTTTGGCCAGGCAATCCTACCATTATATATACACCAATTTCTTCGCCTGAGTACCCTGCCCTCTTTAAATTCTTTATCGCTTCCTTGAATTCTTGATTATCCACCTTCCCTCCAGTTTCGATCTGGGTCGCCTCATTCGATGTCTCAAAACCCAGCCGGATAGTTTTGAATCCTCCACGAAGGAGCAAACTTGCCACTTCTTCGTCTATCTCCTTAATATGAAGGCCATTAGGGGCGTGGAAATTACATCGAATACCTCTTCTGATAACCTCTTTCAGGATTGGAACAATATGTCTTGAGGGTTCAATGAGAAGGGCATCATCATAAAAGGCGATGTTATTGACTTTGTATTGAATCGTCCAGTATTCGATCTCTTCAACAACTTTGAGCGGATCCCTCCTGATAAACTCTTTTGATAGAACCGGAGTGGCGCAATAGGTGCACAGAAAGGGACATCCCTTTGAGGTGGCAATAGATACGTAATGAAGCTGGGGGTAGAGGTCGAATGCAGGATAGGATAACTCAACAGTTTTGAGTTCAGAGTTCGCCTGCCTGCCGGACAGGCAGGGAGTTCGGAGTTTAAAATCAGTTAATTCCGATATTTTTTTAAGTGCTTCCATTTCATTTCCACATTTGAACACAACATCTGCTCCAGAAAGACATTTTGCATGTTCATAACAGAGGGTCGCATAGATTCCGCCAAGAACGACAGAGGTGGATTTAAATAATTCTTTAACAATTTCAATTATCTTAAACACACCAGGGTACCAGTAAGTCATTCCGGAAGTGACACCAATCAGGTCAGGTTTTTCTATAAGGAATGAGAGTCTTTTCAACAAGATTTCTTCAGGAATTCCATACTGGCTATAATTTCGTGGGATGGATTTTAAGGGATGAGGTTTCTCAATCTTTGTCTTAAAAAACTTTCCATCTCCATATCTTTTCGTTTTTATTGAGAAGTCGAGGCAGTCAATAAGGGTGACTCGAAACCCATTCTCTCTGAGAAGACCAGCAATATAGAGGAGGCCTAAAGGCTTGATCCAGAAGTTGTAGGCCGAGAAGTCGGTGATCCAAGGGTTGATGAGGAGGATGTGTGGGGTATGTTTCACGTGAAACATTATTTGCCAATGCAGAATTGTTCGAAGATACGGTTGAGTACCTCCTCGGTTGTTGTCTCTCCTATCACCTCTCCGAGGGCCTCCAGTGCGGAACGGATCTCAAAGGCAATAAACTCGAGGGAAGTCCCTTCTTCCAATCCTCTCACCGCATTCGAAAGACTATCCTTTGCTTGAGAAAGGGCTGTCTTATGCCGTACATTTGCTAAGATCATGTGCTCTGGCGTAGCCCTTACGTCCCGGTGGATTAAGGAGGAATAGATAGCTCTTTTAAGATCATCGATCCCTTCATTTCTCAGACAGGAAATCGATACGACGGGGTCTTCCTGAAAACGTCTCTTCACCTCTTCTAAAGAGATATTCAAAGGAAGGTCATTCTTGTTGAGGATGACCACCTTCTTCTTTCTTTTGACTTCTTCGAAGATTTCCATATCATCGGTATCGAGAGGACGACTTCCATCGAGCATTAACAGGACAAAATCAGAGTCTACAACACGCTCCTTTGCCCTTCTCATCCCTTCTTGCTCAATAAAATCTTTTGCCTTTCTCAAACCTGCCGTATCCATCAAACGCACAGGAATTCCATAAATATTCAAGACTTCCTCAATCACATCCCTCGTCGTTCCCGGGATTGGCGTCACTATGGCTCTTTCCTCTTTCAACAATACATTGAGCAGGCTCGATTTGCCCGCATTGGTCTTTCCGATAATGGCACATGAGATCCCCTCACGGAATATCCTTCCCTCTTCATGGGAAGCCAACCATTCCACTAATTTCTGGATCTCGGCCTCCAGCTCTTGCTTCATTTTTTCTAAGGAGATCGGCGCAATCTCCTCCTCTGGAAAATCGATGTGGGCCTCGATCAGACTTAAATGCTCGATCAGCCGCTCCTTAAGATTGGTCATCTCCCTGCATAGCCATCCCCTCAGTTGCTGGTTGGCGATCTCAAGGCTGGCTATTGTTTTCGCTCTGATCAGATCGATCACGGCTTCAGCCTGAGTGAGATCGATTCGACCATTGATAAAAGCTCTCTTCGTAAACTCCCCTGGATGGGCCATCCTCGCCCCCTCCCTCAATACCAATTCCAATACCTTCTGGAGGATGAAGTATCCTCCATGGCACTGGATCTCCACGATATCTTCACGGGTATAAGTCTTTGGAGACTTCATCAGGACGATGAGAACCTCGTCAATGGGATTCCCATTCTGGGGATCGATAATTTCGCCGTAATGGAAATGATGGGAGAGGAAGTAGGACTGGTCTTTTTTCGGTTTAAATAATCTTTTGGCAATAGGTTCGGCCAAAGAACCACTGATGCGGACAATCCCGATACCACTCTCCCCGAAGGGGGTTGCAATGGCCGTAATCGTATCTTCTTCCATGGGTGAGATGCTTCACCCCTCTTTCCTCTTTGGGACGATGGTGATCTTCTTGATGTCCCCTTCCCCAAAGCTCTCCGTCCCGAGTGAAGGGTCTTCTTTGAGGGCCATGTGAATGATCCTCCGGTCATGGGCATTGAAGGGGCCGATCGTCAGGGCACGACCCATTCGCTTGGCTTTTTCCCCCCATCGAACGGCCATCTTTGTCAGGTTGTCTGCTTTTCTCTCTCGATAGTCATCGATATCCAGAACAACCTTCACCGGCTTACTCAACTGTTTATTGATCATTCGGGTGATGATCATCTGGAGCGAATCCAGGGTGCGACCATGCCGGCCGATGAGAATTCCTTCCCGATCTCCCCTAATTTTGAGATAGAGTCTCCCTTCTTTTAGAAATCCTTCTACCTCTGTCTCCACCCCCATCCGTTCGAGCAAACCCATCGTTAACTTCTGGGCAATTTCAATCTCTTCTTCCAAGATTCGAACCTCATCTTTTATTCAAATAATATTGATGGGCAATCGATAAGACATTGGTGACTAACCAGTAGAGAACCAGACCGGAAGGAAAATTGAGGAAGAGAAAAGTGAACATCACCGGCATCAGCATGAACAACTTG
>JBFMAE010000282.1:0-11243 GCA_040756085.1 Thermodesulfobacteriota bacterium
CTTTCAACACCGGCCTCATGCGAAAAATCGGTTTTCACAACATGAGCTACGGTGAGGATTATGCAGCGGCGCTGCGAATCTGCCGGGAATACCGGATCGGGAGGATCTATGAAGGCCTCTACCTCTGCAGACGCTGGTCGGGCAACACCGACACAGCTCTCAGCATCGAAGAGGCAAACCGAAAAGATGCCTTAAAGGATAAGATCCGGACCGACGAAATTCTCGCCCGGCAGAAAATGAATCAAGCTTAACGTTGTAACGTTTAAAGGTGTAAAGGTGCCGCTATAAATGTTCTCCAGCACACCCAACTGCCTTTTAGAACATTTTTATACACCCGACAGGTTAATTCTCACCACCATCATCCAGGAACGGGCTCTTCTTCTGGCTATTATGAATCCAGTCTGAAAAATAATGAAGAGAGAACGGCGCGGTTGTCGTCTCGGGCGACGCCGATCAACTCGAATGTAATACAATCTTTGTATATCCCCGCCCTAAAGGACGGGGCTTTTCTTTATCTTCAGATTTGAAATTGCCTTCATCCCCAGTCTGAAACCTGGGGCTTTCGGGATTATACGGGGTAAATTTCTTTGAGTTGTTTTTTAGCTTTAGGGAGCGTCACTCAAGACCTTGATCTGGAGAGGCGTAGGGTTGAAGGCATTGCATGGGTTTCGGTCCTGAGGACAGTTGGAGATGGCGATCACGCAATCCATTTCAGCTTTCAGATCGACATAATCCCCGGATTTAGAGAGAGGTTCCTGAAGCTTCATCGATCCATCGGATTGGAATGTCAGATTCATAAAGATATTGAAACAGCAGTCGAAGTCGAAATCTTCTCGCCGGATGCCGTGAGACTTGAAAGCAAGGGTGAGATTTTCAGCACAGTTTCGGGTATTGCAGACTTTAAACCTGAGAAAGTTTATCTCTTCGCTGCAAAAGCCCCCACCGGAATAGTGTAGCCCCACTTTGTCCTCTATAATAGATAACATCGGACGAGCCCGGTTGCTGTAAAGGGTGTGACCCTTTGTAAGTTTCCAGGTTCCATTTAATATATTGCTATAAACACAGGAAAGCTTTTCACCCTTGTCGGTCGCACTCAAGGCAACAAGGTCCGCTACCTGTTTTCCTTCGAGGTCGATCACGCGAATTATCTCTTCACGATGTAGGATCAGCGAGGTGTATTCCCGGGCGGGGATGGTCTTCTCAAAAAGGATTTTTCTTGTCATCACATCTATTCAAAGCTTTTCTTTTAATTTTTGGATTTCCTTTTGAACATCCTTCCACATATGGCCGTGAAGCGTTAGGGTTAATTTACAGAAAGGACAGGTCAGGACAGCCCCTTCGAATAAATCGGTAACAGTGTAATCAGTCTTCCGACCACAGACCGGGCAGGTGAAGGGTAATTTTTTAGACTGATGCATTACGACCAGATGCCGTGTATGGGTTTTCCACAATACCCGCACTTCCCTCCCTTCAGGTGGATTTCTCCAACCATGAACCCTGTTCGTTGGATAATCAATTTCTTGCATTTTGGGCAGAAAGTGTTCTCACCCAGGTGGCCCGGGATATTCCCGATGTAAACATATTCGAGGCCAGAAGACAAAGCCACTTCCCGGGCTCTCTCCAGCGTCGAAACCGGCGTCGGGGGGAGGGTCTTGAGCTTGTATAAAGGATAGAAGCGGGAGAAATGGATCGGGGTTTCTGCGCCCAGTTCTCTCTTCACCCAGAGGCACATTTCTTTTACCATCGCGATGTCATCATTCTTTGTAGGGATGACGAGGTTTGTGATCTCCACGTGGACTTTTTCCTTCTTCAGGATTTTCAATGTCTCGAGCACTGGGTTGAGTTCTCCGTTGCACAGTTCATGATAAAATGCCTCTGTAAAACCTTTCAGATCAATATTGGCCGCATCGAGTACTTTGCACAGGTTTCGGAGTGGACCTGGATTGATGAAGCCGTTGGAGTGGGTCACATTCAGAAGCCCTGCCTTCTTTGTGAGATGGGCTATGTCCAACATGAATTCATAAAAGATGGTAGGTTCTACATAAGTATAAGCAATAGAATGGGCCCCTATCTGTTTGGCCATCTTAACCACCATCTCCGGTGGGACTTCGTAGCTGTATACATCCTCTGGAGAGGCTTGGGAGATCTCCCAATTCTGGCAAAACTTACACTGAAAATTGCATCCCGCCGTTGCAAGCGAAAAAGAGGTGGTGGCAGGAAGGACATGGAAGAAAGGTTTCTTCTCGATCGGGTCCGGATGGAGGGCACAGGGATTCCCGTAAACCAGGCTGTAATATTTTCCATCCCGATTCTCACGAACTCTGCAAGCGCCCCTCTTTCCCTTGGGAACACGGCAAAGATGCGGGCACAGTTCGCATTGGATTTCTCCTCTATCGAGCGAAGTAAAATATGGAGACAGCTTTGTTTTGATGAGCCCCTTCCTGGCCCATTTTGCGTGGGATATTGCAGGAAAGCTGAAGAGATTTGCAGCAGATAACAGGCAGACACTTCTACCACAAAACTTCAGAAAATCTCGTTTTGTCAGTCTAAGATTGAAGAAAGGGTCATACCATATAGGTTGATAATTTAGCGGTTCACTCATCGTTTAATTTCCTTCTTTGCTGAACGGAAGGGAGCCGTCCACACCACTAAATTACTTCGGAATGGATTCAGGAGTCAACAGCTTTATCTCTTCTTGGTATCTTTTTTGGGATTCGATGATTATCTGGATCGCTGACTCACGGTCTTCCCAGCCTTCCACACCGGTTTTTTTCTCCTCTAATTCCTTGTAAATTGAGAAAAAGTGTTCTATCTCCTTCAGCAAGTGGGGTGGAACATCTGAAAGACTCTCAATGTAATTCCATAAGGGATCGGAGACGGGTACGCAGAGGATTTTTTCGTCCGGCCCCTTCTCATCCCACATTTTGAACAACCCCACTGGTTTTGCTTCAATGATACAGCCAGGAAACGTGGGTTCCCAGACCAGAACGAGGGCATCGAGAGGATCTCCATCCCGGGCTAAGGTATCTTGAATAAAACCATAATCGCTGGGATAGTGAACAGCAGAAAAGAGCATTCGGTCAAATTTGAGCAACCTTTTCCCTTTATCGTATTCATACTTATTTCGACTCCCCTTGGGTATTTCAATCATAACGGTAACGGTCATTTTTCTATTCTCATCGATGGATGGGGTTTCTCCCTTGCCTGATTTGCGGAATTTTCTGATGGAAACCTTAATATTTCTTATAGAAGGATCCCTCTTAGATTTCATTTTGGGTTTCATAACCTTGCCTCCATTCCACCAATGATTTTTATCTATCTTTATTAATTATACACCTCCTCAATGAAATCGAAAAGATAATGAGAGTAAAAACAAACCAATTGACACGTTTCTAGATAACTCATAGAATTAAAATAGATAGAGAAGGCCAAATATGTGTGAATAAATTTCTGTGATATTGAAACGTTGCCCTTGAGATAGAGGAACGTTCGATATGAAACTCACACGTCGGAATTTTATCAAAAGTTCTTTTTTCATAGGCAGTTCCCTTATTCTCTCTCCGGTCTCCCTTCATGCTGGACTGAAAAAGGAGGAACGGCGGATTCCAGCCTATGAAAAATTGGAGAAAGAGGGTAAATTGTCTCAGAGGGTGAAGCAGGCCTACTCTATTTTCGAAAATTGCCATCTCTGTCCCAGGCGTTGCGGGGTGAATCGCCAAAAGGGCGAAAAGGGATTCTGCCGGGCTCCTTTAAAGCCTGTGATATTCAGCTATCATCCCCATTTTGGGGAGGAGATGCCATTAGTAGGCGGAGGAGGGTCTGGTACCATTTTTTTCTCCAACTGCAACCTCCGCTGTATCTTCTGCCAGAACTGGCCTATCTCCCATGAAGGAAGAGGAAAGGAAGTTCAAGATGAAGACGTGGCAGACATGATGATCCACCTCCAGAAGATGGGTTGCTATAATATTAACCTCGTCACGCCGACCCACGTCATGCCGAACATCCTCAATGCCACGCGGATTGCTCTGAAAAAAGGGCTGCATCTCCCTCTGGTTTACAACAGCAGCGGCTACGAACTCTTGGAGATATTAAAAATATTAGATGGCATCGTCGATATCTATTTGCCCGATATGAAATACATGGATCCTGATAAGGCGGCGAAGTATTCAGCCGGGGCTTCAGACTATCCTGAAGTGACGAAGAAAGCGATCATCGAAATGAACCGGCAGGTCGGACAACTCCAGATCGATCAGCAGGGAATTGCTCTTCGCGGACTGATCATCCGGCATTTGGTCATGCCCAACCGGGTAGCCGGGACGGAGAAATTTGTCAAATGGGTGGCTGAAACCCTTCCCAGATCGACTTATGTTAATATCATGGCTCAATATCGTGTGGAATATAAAGCTTATGATTACCCAGAGATCGCCCGAGGGATCACCGTGCAGGAATTCCTGGAGGCCATGGACAGGGTTAAAATATATGGCCTGACCAATCTTGACCCTCAGTCTGTGTCAATCAGGAACTTTTACCGTCTCCGCAAATCAGATTGAATTCACTATAGTCAATTGCGATAAAGTTGCGTAAAAATGGGAAAAAATATACGCATTTATCTTTCTGATTTTAAAGTATTTTTCGATTCTTTTTAAAAATGCGAATAAAAATATCTCAAAAATAGATTTTCACCTTCTCACCATAACTCAAAAGCAATTTTAACGCCCTTCTAACCCTTTAAATTCTAAACACTCTTGATGCTTTTTCTTTTAAATAGAAATTAAAGGTAATGGTATAGAAATTGCTGTTTGATTATCTATAATGTGGCGAAACTGGATGATTGGTTTATTGGGAATATGGCTCATCATTGCTGCTTTCACCCTTAATGGGAATTTCCACAACGAACTCATTGTTGGAATGGTAGTTGCCATTTTAGGTTTTTGGACGGCAGTGCAGAGCTAATGAATTAATCATGGGGATGTTAAAATGAACTTTGCAGAACAGATCAAAGATTTTAGTAGCCATCAGGCCTCCAAGATGATCGTGGAACTCTTAAGGAGGGTTTCTGACGAAAGGTTGATTCAGTTAACTTATTTAGGAGAGAAATTGACCTCAGATGATGAAGTAATAGGTGCCATTCGGGGGGTCAGGAGCCTCCTTCAAAATTCAGACCATCCCGCCAAAAAAATGTTTCGAGAAGTTCTGGAATATCTTCCCCCGAAGAACCGGACGGTCATCTTTAACACCCTCTTTAATAATGCCTGGTTCGCCGGAAATAGGAAAAGGGATCTCTTTGAAAAAGAACATGGTTTTCGGCCTCCTTTTGTCATGATCCTCAGCCCGACCTGGCAGTGTAATTTAAGATGTGCAGGTTGCTATACCCTGGGCTATCAGAGGCATCCCGGACTGTCTTATGACCTGGTGAAGCGCATTCTAAGAGAATGTATGGAGATGGGGCTCTATTTCGTTACCGTCCTCGGGGGCGAACCATTTATGTATCCCTATCTTTTCGAAATGATTGAAGACCATCCCCAGATCTTCTTCCAGGTCTATACAAATGGGACATTGATGACAAAAGAGAAGGCAGAGAAGATCAGGGACCTGGGAAATGCCATGGTCGTGGTGAGCTGCGAAGGCTATGAGGAGGAGACCGATCGATGGAGGGGTCCGGGTGTCTTCAAGAAAATTGTGGAGGCCATGGATCACCTCCGAGAGGCACACGTCCTCTTCGGTTCTTCAGCAACCGTGACCAAAAATAATGTCGGTATCATCTCTTCTGAAGAGTGGATCGATTTCCTCCTGGATAAGGGGATTATCGCCCAGATGTATTTTCTTTACCTCCCCGTTAATGGCCAGGGTGATATCCATCTGATGGTCACTCCGGAACAGCGAAACCATCTTCGGAAACAGGTCATTCAATTCAGGAGAACCAAACCCTTGTTCATCCTCGATTTCTGGAATGATGGACCCCATGTCCAAGGGTGCATTGCCGGGGGAAGAAGGTACTTCCATATCAATGCCAATGGTGATGTAGAACCCTGTGTCTATACTCACATTGCCATGAACAACATCAAAGATGTGTCTTTGGCCGAGGCGCTGGATAGTCTCCTCTTCAGGGCCATTCGTAAGAGTCAACCCCATAATGAAAATCACTTGAGACCCTGCATGATCATCGACAACCCCCATATCTACAGGGAGATCATTGAAGAGACAAAACCCTATTTTACGCATAAAGGCGCTGAGGAGGTTGTGACAGCAATGAAGGAAGAGCTCGATGCCTATGCCGCACGGTTTGGGGTTTTTGCGGATAGGGTGTGGAGAGAGGAGTATCTCAAGCAGACCGGTGTGACATCCAGTTGTACCTCCTCAAGTACCTGTCCACCGGCAGAAAGGATCGGGGTTTCCATGTCGATGAAATCCAACTTCTGAGAATTAAATATTTTTTGTGTAATTCTTTTTTCTCTTCTTTGTAGCGTCGGCATTTAATGCCGGCGTTTTTTTATTCTCATAACATGGAACCCATATACACAGCACGAATTCGTTGACAATATAGTTGTTTTTGCTATATTGAAGCTACATTTTAATCTATCAAATAATGCTGGATAAATTCGATGGCTTCACCTTATAGGAGCTTTAAAGAACTTGCCAACCGAGAAATAGAACGCCAGGACTATCGAATCAGAATGGAATTGAGAGATCCACGCGTTCTTATCATGGCGCCTCACGGAGGAAAAATCGAACCGACCACGACAGAAATCGCAGAAGCCATTGCAAGAGTGGATTACTCTTTTTACAGCTTTGAAGGTTTAAAACAAGAGGGAAACGGGAAGCTTCACATTGAAAGCCATCTTTTCGATGAGCCTCGGGCCTTGGAAGCGGTAGGTAAGGCTGATGTTGTGGTAGCAGTCCATGGGCAGATTGATCAGAAAGATACCTTTGTGATGGTGGGAGGTCTTCATGCCGGCTTGGGCTCAGAAATCGAACGCCAGTTAGAAGCAGCCGGGTTCCAAACCCGACCTCCCACAGAAGGACTTATGGGGACTGATCCATTGAATATATGTAATCGGGGACGTTTAAAGCAGGGTGTTCAATTAGAGATCAGCCGTCGGGTGCGCGATTTACTCAGAACTGATAGGGAACAACTCCAAATATTTGTTCACGCTATAAGAAAAGCCATCCAGAAGTTTGTAAACCCCGTATATCCCCGCCCTAAAGGACGGGGCTTTTCTTTATCTTCAGATTTGAAATTGCCTTCATCCCCAGTCTGAAGCCTGGGGCTTTCGGGATTATACGGGGTAAATTAAAAATGGTGGGTTTGAACATCCTATGCTGATGTCTACAAGTCGTCCAGAATTTATTTTTATAGCTGTTGTTGGATTTTTGATCGGGCTCTTCATCCTTATCGGTCGCATCAGTGGTTGGGCGACACTTGCCAGATTCTATCGTTATTCAAATTCCTTTATTGGTGAATGCTGGCGATTTCAGAGTGCGGAAATGCGGTGGAAGGTGGGCTACAACAATTGCCTCACTATCGGAGCCAATGAATCAGGGCTCTATCTCTCTGTCTTTTTTCTATTTCGATTTGGACATCCTCTGCTTTTTATTCGATGGGCTGACATATCCATGAATATTAAAAAAGGCCTCCTTCGTAGTTATCTGGAATTTCGATTTCAGCAGGCACCGATGATACCATTCCGAGTAAACGAACGATTAGGCCAGCAAATTGCCAAAGCCGCCGGCAATGCATGGCCTGGGGAAAGGGAGAAGAACAGTATTCTAAACATTTTAGAAAGGAGGAAAAAATGAATGTCCATTTCTTCATCCCTAAGATTCAGATATTCGAAAAAATGTTATGACCACAGGTCGTCTATTTTTTACGAAAATGCTAAGGTGTTTAATGACCCAATTTGCAGTGAGTGAAGAGAAAGACCAATGGCTCAAAGAAAGGATGGAAGCCTTAGGTATCCATGAGAAGGATATCGAAGAAAAATTCATACGGTCTTCAGGCCATGGGGGCCAGAAGGTGAACAAGACCTCTACCTGTGTTTATCTCAGACATGTCCCGACAGGCATCGAAGTGAAATGCATGAAAGAGAGGAGTCAATCACTCAATCGTTTTCTTGCAAGACGGGAGCTGGTCGATCGAATCGAGAGGTTGTCAGGGCAAGTGGCAGACGATGAAATGGAGATAAAAAAGATAAAAAGGAGGAAATCAAAGAGACAAAAGAGGGCAAGGCTCAAGTATCACAAGGCGGACCCGTAGGTCAGAACAAGAGGAGGTTCTTGTGACCAAAGAGAAATTCCCAGTCACAAACGCCATCCGTTTTTTAAGAGAGAATCAGGTGGATTTTGTTGAATGTCCCTACAAGTACGAGGAAGAAGGGGGCACGGAAACAGCAGCCAAAGTACTCGGAGTGGATGAACACCTGGTCATTAAGACGCTTGTCATGGAAGACGATCAGAAGAAGCCACTCCTCATATTGATGCATGGGGACAGGCAGGTGTTCACCAAGGAATTAGCCAGGGTGATTGGAGTCAAGTCCATCCAACCCTGTACCCCTCCAGTTGCGTTTAAGCATACCAGTTATATGGTAGGTGGGATCTCCCCATTTGGTACGAAGAAACGACTACCGGTTTATATTGAGGAAACCATCCTCAGTCTCCCTAGAATATTCATCAATGCAGGCAGAAGAGGCCTATTATGTGAAATCTCACCTCAAGATCTGGCCAGAGTTCTAAAACCGGTACCGGTCAAAGTATCAAGATAACAAACTTCAAAAAAGGAACGGCTGGCTGCATCCATTTAAATTTGCATGGGGAGGTTGACACAAAGTCCTCCTTTGTGTTTTATAGAATAAGTTGCAAAAATAGCATTTCAAGTCTCCTCTAACCTCCCTTTTCTAAAGGGGAGATAGGGAGGATTATTTTTTTCATCGTTCTTGCCTACCTACCTTAATTCTGCAGTGAGGCGCAGTCCGTGGTGACGCTTATATCCTTAAGGATTATTATGAGCAGGGCCATCATGGGTATGAGGATAAAGAGATCGAGTTTCGTTCTCCTGCTATTTTCCTGGAACCTCCTGAATACGGGCTGCAGCTACCTCGTGAAAAACGAGAGAAACCAGATTTATTCAAAGTCCAAATTCGGTGAAGATAAATTTGTCGTAGTCAAAAAGGTTATAATATTCATTATGTGGAGGTAGGTGAAGGGCCACCCCTCTTACTCATCCCCGGAGCATTCAGCACATACCGGGGATGGAATAGAATGATCCCTACGCTTTCGAAACATTATAAACTCATGGCCATCGATTACCTGGGCGCAGGTGATTCCGACAAGCCACGATCCAAGTTTGGTTATACCATAGAAGAACAGGCCGATTTAATCGCCAGTATGATTGATAAATTACAGATACATAAAGCCCATCTCGTGGGGGTATCCTATGGGGGAGGGATTGCCCTGAACCTTGCCGCCCGGTATCGGGACAGGGTGGGCGACATCGTTTGTATAGAAGGGAATGGAGGAATGAAGCATGATAAGATGCCTTATCGGCCCATGGAGGCCTTCTTAAAATGGCCTGTGATCGGTCATATGACCGTCGGGATCATAAGGTCCGGACTGGTGGATAAACTCGTTGCTAAGCTGGTGATGGGTAAGGCCTGGCCTTTGATGGGTCAAGAGGATAGGAGAGAGATCATTGACATCATCTCCCAAAACAATAAAACAGCGTCTCGAATTTCGTGGTATCACATCTCGCGGACCCTGGAAACATCGAAAGACTTTGCTGAAGATACCAAAACGATCCGATCTCCTATTCTTTACCTTTATGGGGAGAAGTCTGGATACAGGGAGATGGCGGAGGTGAATATCGGTTTTTTTAAAAATCATCTACCCAATGTTGAAATTGTAAGTTTTAAAGACGGGATTCATGATTTGGAGTTACAAAAACCAGAGGAAGTGGCAACCCTGATTTTAGAATTTCTGAAGAAGAACCGAAAGAGCGAGCAGAATTAACCTAAACGTTGTATTACCGTCACCGGTCAGGGTTACTTATAAAGCCTTATCAAGCGGGTCTTCATAGAAACTTAAGGGTAATAGACGATTTAACTTCTGGGGCGTCTGATATGTACATAGAACCACGATAGGTCTGCGCTGAAAGGTGCCGCTATAAGGCTTTTTCAGCAACCCTGCCCGATTCCTTGTGCCTCGGTTTTGTAATTGTTGGGTTAATATTTGGGTTATTTCAGTTAGAAAATCTTTTAACCTCTTATCATAAAGCATTCATTTTCAAAAACTTGCTCACCCTATCATATTCCAACCTTTGATCGAAAGAGATCCCTTTAGTTTAGGACAAACCTCGGTCCATCTTCGATGGTTATATTTTTGCGACGGGGGAAGACATTGACTTGATCGAAGAAATATGGTTCGATGGAGAAAAATTTTAAGGAGGGGGAGTTAGAACAATGAAGAGGAGGCTTCTGGTCATTGGGGGGTGGCTGCGGGGCCGAAGGGGAATAATAAAGGGACGTTGTTGAAAACTATCACTTGACAATGTGGGGGTGTTGTGGTAGGAGAGCGGTATGGCACGGCAGGCGAGATTAGACGCTCCTGGAACTCTTCACCATGTCATGATTCGGGGAATTGAAGGGACTCCGATCTTCCGTGATGATCAGGACCGGGCAAATTTCATATCGCGAATTAGCCACTTAGTTGAAAAGACAGGAACGAAGATCCTTGCATGGTGCCTGATGGATAATCACGTTCATCTTTTGCTGTTTAGCGGTCAGCAAGGGATTTCGAAATTTATGCGCTGCCTTCTCACGGGGCATGCTATATGGTATAACCGGAAATATCATCGGAGCGGTCACCTATTTCAGAATCGATATAAATCCATCGTCTGTGAAAAGGATCCATATTTATTGGAGCTAGTTCGATACATTCATCTGAATCCACTTAGGGCATCAGTTGTAGGGGGTGTGCGAGATCTAGACCGGTATCCATGGTCTGGGCATAGTTGCCTGGTAGGGAAAAACAAGAACAGGTGGCAGGAGACGGATTATGTACTGTGTCAGTTTAGTGGAGAGAAGAAGAAAGCGATATGGGCTTATCGGAAGTACATTGAGGAAGGGAAAGGGCAGGGTCGACGAGTGGATTTAGTGGGAGGGGGATTGGTTCGGACCCTTGGAGGTTGGTCCCAGGTACTGTCTTTGAGCGGGAATAAGCAAAAAACGATCCAGGATAATCGTGTACCGGGC
>JBFMAE010000283.1:0-7207 GCA_040756085.1 Thermodesulfobacteriota bacterium
CCCGAAGGGAAATCCGATCCTATCGTCAGATGCCACTGAATCTCTATCAGATCCAGACCAAATTCAGGGATGAGATCCGACCCCGCTTCGGCATGATGCGGGCTCGAGAATTCATCATGAAGGACGCCTACAGTTTCGATGCCGATGAGAAGGCGGGGGATGTAAGCTATCATAAAATGGTTGATGCCTATACACGCATCTTCACCCGATGTGGATTGAAATTCAAAGCCGTCGAGGCGGAAACGGGATTGATCGGGGGATCTTTCTCTCACGAATTTATGGTTCTGGCTGAAACCGGAGAGGAGACTATTGTCACCTGCACCCACTGTCCCTATGGCGCCAATATCGAGAAAGCGGAATTCAGGAGGTCTGATTCAAAGGGCATCCCCCGCAACAAAGAACCTCTCAAACCCCTCCAAAAAGTCCTCACCCCGGATCAGCGGACGGTGGAGGAAGTGACACAGTTCCTCCATATCTCACCCCAGGATTTAATCAAAACCCTCATTTTTGAAACCGATCAGGGTTGTATGGCGGCACTGGTCCGGGGAGACCATGAGATCAGCGAAAAGAAGTTGATGGCTGTTTTGCACACAGAGAATCTTCAACTGGCTGGAGATGAGATAGTGGAGGAGGTGACTCACGCTCCGAAAGGGTTTGCCGGTCCTATAGGCCTTTCCATTCCAATCCTGGCCGACCTGGATATTCAGAAAATGGTTAATTTTGTCACCGGCGCTAATGAAAAGGATGCCCACCTCATCCATGTCAACATCAAAAGAGATTTCACGGTTTCCCAATTCGTGGACATCCGGAAATTCGCCCCAGGAGATCGTTGTCCTCTCTGTGGCGAAGAGACAAGGATGGACAAAGGGATTGAGGTTGGCCATACCTTCAAACTCGGGAATAAATACAGTAAAGCTATGGGTGCCACCTATCTGGATGATCAGGGAAAAGAACAAGAGATCTTCATGGGATGTTATGGAATTGGTGTCGGAAGGACCGTTGCGGCAGCCATCGAACAGTATTATGATCGGAACGGAATCGTCTTCCCCATGCCCATCGCCCCTTTCCAGGTCCTCATCCTGCCTGTCAATGTGAAAATGGATCTCTTGAAAAAAACGGCAGAGGAACTCTATGAGAACCTGTCCAGGGAGGGGATAGAAGTCCTTTACGATGACAGGGAGGAAACGCCGGGAGTTAAATTCAAAGATGCCGACCTCATCGGGATTCCTTTAAGAGTGACATTGGGGGAGAAGAATTTGAAGAAGGGACTGATAGAGATCAAAAAGAGAAAAACAGGAGAGGTCTCTCTGGTGAAGAAAGAGGAGACTCTATCGAAGATCAAAGAAATGATCCGTCAAGAGATAAAGGAGGTTACTCCGAACCTTTCCTGAATCACCCGATCAAAACGTGGCCGGTAGATCAATTCAAATGTTTCTTCCTTCCCGGGGAAGAGGTTACAAGCAGCACGTTTCACATCCTCCACTATTTCCAGGGCTTCTTCAGGCGAGAGGTCATTCTGCTGGATTGACAGGATGGAGAAATCGACCAGAAATCGAAGGAAACGAATCCTCCGGTTCTCTTCTCTGATCTTCTCTTCTTCCATTCTTATCTCCTCCCTGGAACATCGGGCTTTCTATTCTTTATACCAAATGATCTTATTCCTGTAAAGCGCTCCGGAAGGCTCCCTCCCTCAGAAATTATTCATTGACAGCCTCCCTCCAACCTTTATATGATAGATTACAAAATTGATGGAATGTGTTTCGAGGACCTATTCCCATGAACAATCCTAAAGATAAAATCATTTTTGCTCTGGATGTGGAACACTTCCGGGAGGCACAACAATGGGTGACTCTGCTTAAAGATCGGGTGGGAATGTTTAAAGTGGGAAAACAGCTCTTCACGCATGCCGGACCCAAGGTCATCGACATGATCCGGCATAAGGGCCAGAAGGCTTTTCTCGACCTGAAATTCCACGATATTCCTAACACGGTCGCAAAGGCTGGGGAGGAGGCGACCAAACTGAATGTCACCATGTTCAACCTTCATGCCCTCGGCGGATTTGAAATGATGAAAAAGACCGTTGAGGCTTCCAGAACCACAGCCAAAGCTCTTGGCATTCCTAGGCCCCTCATCCTGGCTGTCACCATCCTCACCAGTATGGATGAGGAGACGTTGAAAGAGGTGGGAATTCAGGGTTCCCTTTTAGAACAGGTGGGACGCCTCGCCCTCTTATCGATGCAGGCAGGAGTGGATGGAGTGGTGGCCTCTCCTCAGGAAATCGGTATCATTCGTCAACAATGCGGAAAAAAGTTTTTGATCGTCACTCCGGGTATCCGTCACCCCTCAGACAAAAAGGATGACCAAAAGAGGACCCTCACACCCCAAGAGGCCATCTCTGCAGGTGCGGATTATCTTGTCATCGGTCGGCCCATCAAGGAGGCGAAAGATCCCCTTGAGGTAGTTCAAAAAATTATCGAGGATATTACGTAATTTAGCCCCCCTCACCCCATCCCTCTCCCCAATGGGGAGAGGGGAGGGTGAGGGGTTATGGCTCAAATTATTTACGGAATCCACCCAGTAAAAGAAGCTCTAAAATCATCCCACCTCCAACTCCAAAAGATCTTGGTCGCCACCCAGAAACCTCACCCTCCTCTCCAATCAGTCCTCGACCTGGCCGTCCAGAAACAAATCCCTGTGGCTTTTACCACCAGAGAATCCCTCGAGCAAATGACAAAGGGAGGTCTCCACCAGAACATTGTGGGCATCATCAGGGAAACTCCTTATGCCAGCCTCGAGGAGATCCTTTCCCACTGGAAACAAGAAGGAACGAAGGCTCTCTTCCTTATCCTCGACGAAATCCAGGATCCTCAAAACTTCGGCTCCCTCATCCGCACTGCCCTGGGATGCGGTGCCCATGGGTTGATCATCCCAAAAGACAGGGCCGTCGGGGTCACCCCGGTGGTGGTCAAGGCCTCTGCAGGAGCTGCTGCACATCTGCCGATTGCCAGGGTGGTCAATATTGCCAACACCCTCGATACCATAAAAAAAGAAGGGATCTGGGTCTATGGGGCTTCCGGGGAGGCAAAGGATGCGATTTATGACCTCGATCTCAACATCGATCTGGCCATCGTTATCGGGGCCGAAGGAAAAGGGATCAGGCCTCTCGTCAAGAAGAATTGTGATCGGCTCTTCTCCATTCCGATGAAGGGGCCCCTCTCCTCTTTCAATGCATCCGTATCCGGAGGAATGATTCTTTACGAAGTGATGCGACAACGTTCTCTTTATAATAATCCCCCCTCACCCCCTTCTGTGTAGGGAACGGTTTCAAACCGTTCCCTACGGGAATCCTAAGGGGTTTGGAGGAGAGGAATGATCTTTATCCAGAGACCTGGACAAGAACCATTAGAGATTGAGTCCATCCTCATCGATTTTGAGGGAACCCTTGCTCAAGACCGCCGGGTTCACCCAAAGACAAAGGATAAGATAAACCTTCTCTCCAAACGGGTGAAGATCTGCATTCTCACGAAAGGAGAAAAAAAGGTGGTGGAAGAGGTTTTGAGAAAGGTGAAAGCAGAAATATTTTATACCACCGAAGGTGAATCTTCACGAAAGAAATTAGAATTATTGCGACAATTGGGACCCCTTAGGACAGTCGCAATTGGAAATGGAGTGGATGACGCTCCGATGCTGGAGGAGGCCGGTCTGGGCATCTGCATCATCAGTAAAGAGGGAACTTCGGCAGAAGCAGTGAAGAGGGCGGATGTAGTTGTATCGAACATCATCGATGCCCTCGACTTCTTATTGAAACCCCTCCGCCAAAGAGCCACTTTAGGCCAATAAAAGTTTGGAGTTATTAGTTCGGAGTTCGGAGCCTTTAGCTTTAATACTTCGAACTCAAGACTTTTCAGGAGCGATAGGAGGCGTTGATCTTCACATAGTCGAGTGAGAGATCGGTGGTGAAAACTGAAAATTGACTCCTTCCCTGATGGAGGTCAACGGTTACTTTGAAGGATTTTCTCTTGAGAACTTGACCGGCTCTCTCCTCCGATTGACCCCCCACTCCCATCCCGTTTTCCACGATGGGAAATTTATCAAAGAAGACATCGATTCGATTCGGGTTGATCTGAACACCGGAATAACCCAAAGCGCAGAGAATCCTACCCCAGTTGGCATCCTCTCCAAAGAAAGCCGTCTTTACCAGTGGGGAATGGGCAATAGCATAGGCTGCCCGTTTGGCATCTTCTCTGTTCCGGGCTCCTTTGATCAGGATCTCGACGAATTTGGTCGCCCCTTCTCCATCCTTCACGACCCTCTTGGCCAGTCCTTTGCAGACCTCTGAAAGCATCGATTGAAAGACTTCGCCATCCCTCTCCATGCGATTCAAAGAGGGATGACCCGCCATCCCGTTGGCCAGGAGCAATACCGTATCATTGGTGCTGGTATCACCATCGACCGTGATCCGATGGTAGGAATCCTCTGCAGCCTTTTCCAACATCCGTTGAAGGAGGGGAGCCTTGATGTTAGCATCCGTGGTCAGGAAGGAGAGCATCGTCGCCATATTGGGGCGAATCATTCCTGCGCCCTTTACCATTCCACATAATATCACCTGCTTCCCTTTAATCCGACAGGTGGCCACTTCCACCTTCGGGAAGACATCCGTTGTCATCATGGCCTCAACGGTCTTCATCCAGCCGTCCGGAGAAAGAGCTTCGATCAACTTGGGAATCCCTGCTTCGATCTTCTTCATCGGTAGTTGAACTCCGATGACCCCGGTTGATGAGATGAACACCAATTGTTTATCAATTCCCAATTGCTTCGCTAATAGTAAGGATACCTTTCTGGCATCTCTCACTCCCTGATTCCCCGTACAGGCATTGGCATTGCCGCTGTTGATCACCACTGCCTGACAGAGGCCTCCCTTGATCCGCTCCATGTCCAACCGGACGGGGGCAGCTTTAACGGCATTGGTGGTGAAGATCCCGGCGACCTGGGCAGGGACTTCTGAGTAGATCAAACCCAGGTCTTTCTTCCCATCCTTCTTAATCCCTGCCGAAATCCCGGAAAAGAGAAAACCGGAAACCCTAAAGTCTTTTGTCCCCATGTTCCCTCCACTCTCCCAAAAAATAACGTGCCCGTGTCAAGTATCCGTTATAAAAAGAGATGAATTGCTAAAAACATTAAAGAGCTGGCAAGGATGCTAAAAAAACTTTACAGCGGCAACCTTTTTGAAAAATAGCTGCTGAATTTCAATGATTATTCCAAAATCCAAATTTCTTACCGGCAATCTATACTCATACCCATATGAAAAAATCCGCTTTGTAAAGTTTTAGAAGCATGCTTGCCAGCTCTAATGGCAAATTTTTATGCCCTTGCTTCCTCCCGGGGTAAACAACACTTCTTATACTTTTTCCCGCTTCCACACGGGCAGGGGTCATTACGGCCGACCTTCTTCCCTTCCCGACGGACCGTCACGCCTTTCCCATCCTCTGTCTCTCGGCCCCCGCTCTGGGCGATCTCTCCCCGGCTCAAAACGAAGGTCTGTTTACGGGGCATCTGCATCTCCTCGACCTCCTGCTCTCTGGCAATCTGAATGGCAAAGAGTTTCTCAACGGCATCCCTTTTAATCCTGTCCAACATCTCAAGAAACATTTGATAAGCTTCTTTCTGATATTCAATGCGGGGGTCCTTTTGGCCATAGCCCCTTAAACCGATCCCCTCCTTCAATTGGTCGATACCGAGGAGATGGTTTTTCCAGTGGTGGTCAATGGATTGGAGCATGATCACCTTCTCCAGATATCGAAGCGTCGCCTCCCCAAATTCCTCTTCCTTCTTCTGATAGATTTCCTTTGCACTCTGGAGTATCAATTCCTTCAGGTGGTTTGGTTTTAAACCGTCCTGCTCAAGGGAGGGGGGTATCCATCGGAAAGAGAACTGCTGATATACGGCATCTTGAAGTCCCTTTAGATTCCAATCCTCCGGATGATCCTTTTCCTCTGCATAGAGATCGACGATCCCTTCGACCTGCTCTTCAATGATCTCCACCACCGATTCTTTCAGGTTTTCACTGGCCAAGACCTCCCTTCGTTGAGAATATATCACCTCCCTCTGTTTGTTCATCACATCATCATATTCCAGGAGATGTTTCCGGATCTCAAAATTGTGTGCCTCCACCTTTCTCTGGGCATTCTCAATCGCTTTTGTCACCAGACTATGCTCAATGGGTTGGTCTTCTTCCATACCCAGTCGGTCCATGATGTTAGAGATCCTATCCGAACCGAATATCCTCAAAAGATCATCTTCCAGAGAGAGATAGAATCGGGAAGAACCGGGATCACCCTGTCTTCCCGATCTTCCCCTCAACTGATTGTCAATGCGCCTGGCTTCATGCCGTTCGGTTCCCAACACATGGAGCCCGCCTAACTGGATGACCTTCTCCTTCTCTTTATGAACAATTTCTAAAGCCTTCTCATAGGCCTTCTTCATTGCTTCATCATTGGGTTCCCCTTCCACGAAGGTCCTGGCTAAGAATTTAGGGTTTCCTCCCAGAAGGATATCCGTTCCTCTTCCAGCCATGTTGGTGGAGATGGTCACCGCTCCCGCCCTTCCTGCCTGGGCAATAATTTCAGCCTCTCTCTCATGATGTTTGGCGTTGAGGACATTGTGAGGAATCCCTCGTTTCTTCAACAGGTGACTTAACCTTTCAGATTTCTCAATGGAGATCGTCCCCACTAAAACCGGACGACCCGATCGATAAAGTTCTTCGATTTCTCGGACGGCGGCCCGGAACTTTTCCTCCTCAGTTTTATAAATGACATCGGGATGATTGGTCCGGATCAAAGGCATGTTGGTGGGAATGACCACCACATCCAGGTTGTAAATCTTTCTGAACTCCGCCGCTTCCGTATCTGCGGTACCGGTCATGCCAGCCAATTTTTTAAACATCCGGAAATAATTCTGAAAGGTGACCGTAGCCAGGGTCTGGTTCTCGTTTTCGATCCGGACATTCTCCTTGGCTTCCACAGCCTGGTGGAGCCCGTCGCTCCATCTCCTTCCGGGCATGAGCCTTCCCGTGAATTCATCGACGATGATCACCTCTCTCTCTTTGACCACATAGTCCACATCTCTCTTGAAAAGGGTGTGGGCCTTCAAAGCCTGGTTGACATGATGGAGGGTTTCGATATTCCGGGGATCGTAGAGATTCTCCACG
>JBFMAE010000284.1:0-6074 GCA_040756085.1 Thermodesulfobacteriota bacterium
CATTCCATTGGCTTTGCTCCCTATCAACCGCGGCGCTGCCGGGGGATCAAACGATAAACCTTCCATGACAGGACACGAATGTCCCACCTATCGCTCTTCCAAATTAATGAGCGGACCTCTCCAGTATCCCTTTGAGATCCATCCTTGCCCTATGAAGTTTCGATTTGATCGTCCCTTCGGGAAGGTGAAACAATTTTCCAATCTCCTCATAAGAAAGCCCCTGGAGGTCCCTCAGCACAATCAGTTCCCTCTGATCCTCCTTCAGTCGAAGGAGCCCTCTCTGGACGAATAGTTGAATCATCTTCTTCTTGTAATGGGTTTCGGGATTATCAGAGGGATCAGGAATCGGCCTGGGCATGTTCCCATCATCGGTTTCTACGGGATCGTCCAGTGAATCGGAGTTAAAGTAATGCCTTCGCTTCAGATATTTCCAACGGTTTCGACAGTGGTTTAGGGTGACCTGCGTCAGCCAAGCATCGAATTTGATCTCCTCCCTCAGATCCTTGATCGACTCGAAGACCGAGAGAAAGACCTCCTGTGCCAGATCTTTTGCTTCCTCCCTATTTCCAAGCATCCGGTAAGCGATGTTGAACACCCTCTTCTGGTAGTGAAGCACGATCTCTGCAAAGGCCTTCCTGTCCCCTGCCTTGCAGGACTCGATCACCTCTTTTTGAATCTTTGGAGAAGTCTCCATGAAAAATTTGTTCTTCCCCTACTTCTATAGACAACAGAAAACGATTTTGGTTCCAGAATAAATAATTTCTAATAAATCAGCTTCATCCTTTTCAAGGTCTGGAGGTTGGAGTGGATCAATCTAAGAGACTTATTAAGAGCCTCTTCTTTGATATCCACCAGATCCACCTCATAGCCTCCCTGAGCAAAGACCATGGCGATGGAATGGCCCATTGTCCCTGCGCCTACCACCAACACCCTATTGATTGCATCGATCCTCATCACGGCCTCCCTAACATTCTTTCAACAATCACATCTTTCAGCTCCTCCTCTGTCCCTAACTCCGCCCCGATCGCCCAGGCATCCCGGTAATAGTGCTCGATATGCTGTTCAACCATGTAACCGTATCCGCCAAAAATCTGGAGGGCCTCATCCACTACCCAGACCAGTCTCCTTCCGACCTCCAGTTGAGCGATGGGAAGGGATCCCTGATCCATTCTGCCCTGGTCAAACTCCGCAGCCGTTTTATAGGTAAGCCAGCGGGCTACCTCAATGCCCACAGCCATCTCTGCCAGTTTATGCCGGATGACCTGAAACTGCGAGAGTTTTTTGCCAAACTGTTCCCTCTGTTTGGCATATTGGATCGCTCGATCGAAGGCCCCTTGGGCCATACCTATCGCTTGAGCCGATCGCTTCAACCCCCTCACTTGAAGAAAATAGTCGACCTGATCGATTCCCTCACTCTCCCCTCCGATCCGCATCTGAACAGGTACCCGAACCCCTCTGAAGCGGAGGTCTCCGAATGGGATCATCCTCAACCCCATCTTTTCGATCGGACGAACTTCGATGCCTTCCTTCCTTTCAACGATTAACGTGATCCACCCTTCCTTCGGTTCTTTACAGAGCACGACAAAAGCATCCGCCTGAGAGGCATTGAGCACGAACCTCTTTTCTCCATGGATGAGGTACCCCTCTCCCTTCCTCTCTGCAACGGTGGAGATGGGGGACAAGTCCTTCTCATCTTCCGATTCGGCAAAAGCCATACTCAGCTGTTTCTCTCCCTTGGTCAGAGGAAGAAGGAACTCTTTCTTCTGCTCACGGGATCCGAATTTCAAAATGACTTCTGAGCCGAGATCGACGGCACTCAGGGCACTCCCGATTCCTGAATCAACCCTGCAGAAGGCTTCGATGACCAGGACATTCTCAATGAGGCCTAATCCCTGGCCTCCAAACTCTTCCGGGTAATGTACCCCGACGAATCCCAGCTGGCAGGCTTTTTTCCATATCGGTTCCGGAAATTGTCCGGCCTGATCTCGTTCCAGGGCCAGATCGGGATCGAACTCTCCCTGGGCAAACTCCCTTGCCGCCTTTTGAATATCTCTCTGTTCATCGGTCAATTCAAAATTCATCTTCGTTCTCCCTGTTTTCCCATCCGGGTGCATTAACCTGACAATTGCATAAAAAAGTATTAAGAAGGCGGTCAGGTGTGCTGAAAAACCTTTACAGCGGCACCTTTGAGCGTTTCTCTACCAAGATTCCAAGCATTTTGGGAGGCCACCTCAGGTAACATGGAAGATTCCCCATCAAATAAGGAGATGAACCGCTTTGTAAAGGTTTTGAAGTACACTTGACTGCCTTTCTAATGCAACATCTGGGTTAACTCTCAATTCGCATTCCGAAATCCGAAACCTTAAAGTCCCAGTTCCCTTGCGATGACCATGTGCTGAATTTCAGAGGTCCCCTCCGGAATCCGGAAGAGCCTCGCATCCCGCAGGAATCTCTGAACAGGATTCTCCATCTTCAGGCCACCACTTTTTTGAATGGCCATTGCTTTCTGAACGACCTTCTGGAGCGATTCGGTGCAGAAGAGCTTCACGATGGAGGCATCCTTCATCGAAGCGATTCCTCGATCGAAGAGCCATGCTCCTCGATAGGTCATATACCGCATCGTTTCGATCGCCATTGCCATCTCAGCCAGGGTGAACCGGATCGCCTGGGATTTTCCCAGAGGTTCGCCATGCCTCTGGCTTCCTTTGATATAGGAAAGGAAGGTCTCGAAGGATGGCTCCATGACTGATCAGTACCTCCCTTTCAATCACCACCGGGTGTCCCTGGGGTGCTTCGATCAACACCTTATCGAGAAGAGCGGACTGTTCCCCTACCACAATCGGGTTGCTATCCGCACGGAGCAGGGCAAAGGGCCAGACGCTCACCCCAGGACCGAGAGAGATGTCCCCGATCAGCCTTGCCGTAGGATCGATGAATACGGTCTCATCGAACTGTGGTGATTTCCCATCAAAGGGAATGATGCGCGGACTGGAAAAGGATTTCTCCTTCCTCTTTTTACTGAAGACCATGAGGGACAACCTCCTTTTATGAACGATGCCGGAGTTTCTGTAGAAGGACGACCAGGATCAACAGGCCTAACCCGATGGCATCCGTATAAAGTCCTGGCTTGATGAGCAAGATTGCTGCAGCAACGAGCATCACCCTTTCCGGAATGTTTGCCTCTTTCAGGAACCACCCCATGAGACCCGCAGAAAGGGCGATCACACCGATTGATGCGGAAACGACCGTTGCCACGATGGAGACGAAGGAGCCAATCAATAGGAGGGAGGGACCGTAGACGAACATGAAGGGGACGACGAAGCCCGTGGCCCCGATCTTCATGGCGGCCAGCCCTGTCTTCCATATATTCGACCCGCTGATGCCAGCAGCGGCATAGACCGCCATGGCCACAGGAGGGGTGATGGCAGAGATGATGGCGAAGTAAAAGACGAAGAGGTGTCCAGCGATCACCGGGACACCCAGCTTGATCAGGGCAGGAATGAGCAGGGCGGCCTGAACAATATAGGCTGCGGTCGTGGGAAGCCCCATCCCTAAGATGATTCCGGCAATCATGGTGAAGATGAGGGCAGGAGCAAGGGAATCTCCTGCGATAAAGAGGATGAAGCTGGTGAATTTCAATCCCAAGCCGGTCAGGTTGATCATTTCCACCACAATCCCTGCACAGGCACACGCTGCTGCCACGGGAAGCATGTTCATCGCCCCATATTCCAAAGCACTCAAGATTTTCTTCAACCCCATGCGGGTTTCCGCCCTGAGCATGCTGATGAGAAAGACGGAAAGCGTGGCATAGAGGCAGGCATACATCGGTGTGTATCCGGCCAGCATGAAATAGACAATCACGACCAATGGAATAAAAAGATGACCCTTCGTCACTATCACATATTGGAGTCGGGGTCTCTCCTCTTTGGGAACACCCAAAAGCCCTGTCTTCGTGGCTTCGAAATGGATAGCCATGAAAAGGGCCAGATAGTAGAGAAGGGCCGGGATTAAAGCGTGCTTGCAAATATCAATGTATGAAATGCCTGTAAATTCTGCAATGACAAAGGCTGCCGCACCCATGACCGGAGGCATGATCTGGCCTCCGGTAGAGGCTGTAGCCTCAACAGCTGCTGCAAACTCGTGCTTGAAACCTGTTCTCTTCATCAATGGGATGGTGAGCCATCCATCCACCATCACATTGGCCACAGCGCTTCCAGAAATCGTTCCAAAGAGGCTCGAGGAGACACAGGAGATCTTTCCAGGACCTCCCTTCGCCCCTCCCACCAGGGAGGTGGCAAAATCCATGAAAAACTGACCGGTTCCGGACTGCTCCAAAAAGGCACCGAAGATGACAAAAAGGATCACATAGGTCGCAGACACCCCTAAGGGGATTCCAAAGATCCCTTCAGTGGTCAAATAGAGCTGATCGATGATCGTTTCGAGGCTGAATCCCGTGTGCCGCATCAATCCTGGGAGATGTTCTCCAAAGATTGTATAAAGAAGGAAAGCCATAGCGGTTATGGGCAGTGCCCAGCCAATCATCCTCCGGGAACCTTCTAACAGAAGGAGGGTCAGAGTGATTCCCATTACGAAATCCCATCGGGTCAGGGGATGGACATAGGGGTATCGGGTCACGATATAATCGTAATTGAGGAAAACATGGCCCAGAGAAAGGAAGACTAAAAAGAATAGGATGAAATCCAAATAGATATGGACCCTCTTTTTCCCTGCTCTGCTTGTGATGCTCAGAAGAAGGATGAGGGTGAGCGTAAAGATGAGATGAATGGAACGGTGCATCATCGCTTCCGGTGCACCGAAGGCGGCAGTATAGAGGTGGTAGGCCGACATGAAAATGGCGATCACCGCCATCATCTTCTTGACAATCCGAAGGAAACGTTCCATGAGATTTCCTCATAGCAGAGGCGGGAATGAATTCATTCCCGCCTCTAACAAACTAAACGGAACAGACATCGATAGAAGAATCAAAAGAAGAAATTTATTTAATTGCACCCACTTCTTTATAATACTTCAACGCCCCGGGATGGAAGGGAACACCGATATCGAGGGCCAGATCGCTAACCGTTACTCCTTTCATATCCTTGACAACCTGGGCTAGCCGGTCGACGTTCCCCACAAGGATTTTGGTGATCTTATAAACGAGTCCTTCGGGAAGCTTTGCGCTGATCACAAGATGGGTAAAGTACCCGATCGTTTGGACATCATAATTCACCCCCGGGTATGTTCCGGCCGGAATGACCCTTTTGATATAGCCGATATTCATTTTCTGTAACTCTTTGATCTTATCATCGGGTATGGGAATAAGACGAATCCCTTTCGTGGTGGCCAAATCTAATCCAACGGATGCTGGGATGGTCGTGCCGGGGAGCCATGCATGAGCATGTCCATCCTTCATTAGAGCTCCGGCGTCCGAATAGCTCACATGATTTACCTTGCTCATATCTTTGTAGGAGAGGCCAGAAACCTGGAGAACCTGCTGGCTCAAGAGTTCGCCCGTAAAGCCCTTCGGTCCAGGGCAAATGCTTTTCCCTTTGAGGTCTGCAACGGATTTGATGTCTGAATCCTTTAGGACAAATATCTGGAAATACTGGGGATAGAGGTTGGCCAGCTGCATCACATTCTTGGTGGGAGCTTTGAAAGGATCCCTCCCCGCCACTCCATCAACGCTGGAGGAGGAGTTTCCAAAACCGATGTCCGTTTTCCCCTCTTCAACGCCGACCACATTGGCGATGCCACCTCCCGGTGCCACGGAAACTGTTGTCCCGGGTATGTTCTTCTGAATCAACTCAGCGATCGCTCCACCAAGGGGATACCATGATCCTCCCATGGGACCGGTCATCATCTTTAGATCAACCTTGTCCTGCCCGAACGCCAGGAAAGGAACGATCAAACAGATGACAGTCCCCACTACGAAAATAAATGTCTTACTCAGTTTCATCTCAACTCCTCCTTTCATTTTTTAACCTTGCTTTTAGAACCACCTCCCTTCATTCTCTCTTAATCTTTTTCCCTCTTCGTGGATATCATTAGAGAAAGCAAAAGAAATAAAAACGAAA
>JBFMAE010000285.1:0-2591 GCA_040756085.1 Thermodesulfobacteriota bacterium
AACCTTTGGCAGCCTGAAGGGGATGGGACTTTATAATCAATAAGTTCCCGACCTTAAAGTTCATGTCACCATTGGATTGGATTCTGAAATGGATACTTCCTTGATAGAGGTGTAACCGATCTTTCTGATCAAAGGCGAAGAGACTGTGTTGACCCACCTCTATCTGGCTTTTGTCCGACAATGCAATTGCAGCCATGCCTTTTTCAGTCTTGATCTTCATCCCCTGAAAGACCGGAAAATAGGATGATTCAACCTTCTTCCAGACATTCTCCTTGGCTTCAAACTTCACCTCCCCCTTAGAAACTATCTCTCCAATAGGGTAGTTTTTCTCCTTTGCCTCGGCTAACATTTTGGGAAATCCATTCATCAAAAGGAGGAAAGAGATGGAAAGGAAGTAAATAAAAGATTTGTATATAAATCCTTTGTTCATTTTATCACCTCCCACCCTTTTGATATTTTGATCAGAAATTAACCACAAATTAAAAAATTTGTCAATAATTTTTTTCCACAATACCTCATTCCTTATAATAGATTGAAATCAAAAGGATTTTAAAATTCGATCTTTTTCACTTTCCTAAAAAGTTGCTTACTATTTGGCCGATTGCCTATTTCTATGGGCACTTCTCCACCAACTAAAGAGGCTCACTGAAAGGATCAACTCATTTCCAAACATCCAGGAGTTCATAAATGATAGGAAATACGGGGCAGATATTTTATTATCTTCTGTCAGGGAAATCTTAAGAGATTTCTGAAAAAGTTGAGAAATCTCTGTGTAATCAGGAGAGCGTACAGCAGTTTTTCAGAGCTCTCCTTAACCCTCTCCAAAGATCAGTTCCAATCCATAGAGGAGCTGGGCCTTGGTAAAAGGTTTCGTCATGTAGTAACTGGCCCCCAGGTCATATCCTTTGAACATGTCAATGTCTTCATTTTTTGCCGTCAGAACGATGACCGGAATATCCTTTGTCTTCGGATTCGATTTCATCTCTTGCAATACCTGCCATCCATCCTTATTCGGCATAAGGATATCACAGATGAGAAGATCAAAATCATCATTGCTCAGTTGTTCAATGGCCTGCTGCCCATCGGCGGCCTCTTTCACCTCGTGACCCAATTTGGCCAGATTGATTTTTAGAAACTTCCGAATCACCTCTTCGTCATCAGCGACCAATATCTTTTTCCCCATTATGCATCCCTCCAGATTGGAAATTTAATGGTAAAGGTTGTTCCCACATTCTCCTTACTTTCCACATCGATCGTCCCTTCATACTTAGTCACGATGCGATAGACGATATTCAATCCGAGGCCCGTCCCTTCTCCCGGGGTTTTGGTGGTGAAGAAGGGATCGAAAATCTGGTTGAGATATTTCTGGGGAATCCCCATGCCATTATCGCTCACTTTGACCTCCACCGCATCCTTTAACGATCGGGTGGAGAGGGTGAGTCTCCCGCCTTTTCCGTTCATCGCCTGGAATGCGTTGGTGATCAAATTGGTGAACACTTGCTGAAGTTCCCCTAAATTGGCCTCGACTTTCTCAAGGGGTTGAAATTCTCTGATGACCTCCACCGGACTGGTTTTAATCGCTAACCCGACCATCTTCAAAGAGTCCTCAAGAACCTCGTTGATATCCACAAGGCGCTGCTCTTTCTTCCTTGCGATTCGAGAGTAGGTTCTTAATCCCTTGACGATTTCACTGATCCGTTGAGAACATCTCAGGATATCCATTAAATAATTTCGGTTCTTAGAAGCGTCTTCCTCTTCTAAGCTGATCTCTGCCATCCCGATAATTCCACTCAGGGGGTTGTTGATTTCATGGGCGACGCCAGAGGCCAGGATGCCGATCCCGGCTAACTTCTCCGATTGAATGAGCTGTTCCTGAAGTCGCTGTTCCTCAGTAATGTCCCTGATATATTCGATCACAGAGACAAGATTCCTTTCCTCATCCAAAATGGGATAAGAGAAGACCCGCAGGGTCGCATCCTTCTCCGAGATCTTCATGATCGAGGAAGCAGGTTGTTTTGTCTCGATGGTCACCCTGATTGGACATCTTTCGCAAGGGAGAGACCTTTGATAGTAGGCTTCATAGCATTTCCGGCCAATCAATTCTTGAAAATTCGTTTGGTAGTTTTCAACGACGGCTCTGTTCGCCCGGAGAATCTGATAATCGGGAGTCTGGATGGAGAGTTGATCCCGGATGCCATCGAAGATGGCTTCGAGGTCCCTTTTGCTTTCCCTGATCTTCTTTTCAAGTCTCCTCTGCTCTGTCAGGTCTCGAAAGATCATCTGGAAGAAGATGTCTTCTCCCAAATCAATTCTTTTCATTGAGAGATCCACTTCAAAAACTGTTCCGTCTTGCCGGATGAAGGAAAGGGAATCGGTCCTTCCCTCCCCCTTCTCAAATACCTCTTCGAAATAACGCGACACCTTCCCTCCCTCTTCGGGTTTGAAGAGCTGGAGGAGCTTTTTCCCAAGCAATTCTATCTTGGAATATCCAGTCACTTTCTCCACTTCTCTGTTGACATCCGCAATTTGCCATTGAGGATTTCTCAGGATGATAATCCCATCATTGGCATTTTCGAACAGCCCTCGGTATT
>JBFMAE010000286.1:0-3048 GCA_040756085.1 Thermodesulfobacteriota bacterium
TTCTCCCAGGGGTCTGCTTTCATAATGTAGCCAGAGGGTGCGGTGAGTGGACCTCCTTCAAGAATTCTTTGAGAGTGGTATCGATGATATAGGATGATATTCAAGTCTATCACCTGGAAACGAATCCCACATCTTATTAGGATGTTGTTAAGATACCCGAGTCCATTGGGCATCATCGGTTGGTAGCGGGCAGGAAGCTCCAAAACAAGGAAATCTAGGTCACGCTTGATCTCAACGGAAGGGATGTTAAAAGGATAAATACCACCCTTCAGGACACCATCGAGCTTGCTCCAAACCTTCTTTACACCCATAACTCTTAGTGTTCTTAAAATGAGACGAAACTTTCTTTGACGTATCATTTCCATTAACTTAAGTATTGTTACGGATTTAAACACCCTAAAAATCAAAGCTCCCTCTCTCTAACTAAAGCGTATGCGATGTTGAGTTTACTGTTTTCATTCCTCAAACCAACACCCGCCTATAGGGTTCCGTATAGCAGAACCTGAGGTGTCGGCCATCACGGTGAAAAAACTTGCCGTTTGGGCCCCCTTTCGGATGGGATAACAGAAATAAAACAATGCACACAATAGAATAAGGGCTAATGGACGATCCTTGGTTCATCTCTGTCCTTGCCTCACTAGGTGAAACCACATTCATCTGAATATCCATATCCGGATAACGCGCAGCGTATTCGCGAGCCATAGAGTGGCCTAAGCTATTAAGGGCTGCCTTTGTTACATTATACATTCCAAATCCTGAAGTATTTGCCCACCCTGCTTCTGATGTCATAAAGACGACTCTGACTTCTCCACTACGGATCATATGTGGGAATATTGTTCTGGTTAAGAGCCAGGGGGCTCTCACATTCGTAGCAATCATTTGATCCCAATACTCTATCAGGTCATCATGAAGTGGGTATCGGCTTCCCGGTTTACTCGGAAGAGCAGCGCAATGAACTATGCCATGGAGGCAATTACTTAAACTTTTCACTTCATCGCAAGCCATCTTTATATCTTTCAGTTGAGTAAGATCAGCCCTGATGATATGGCACCTTTCTAAGTTAATACCAAACAAGGATGACATCTCATCAAGGGTTTCCTTAAGTTTCTCCACCCTTCTTCCTGTCAAAAAAACCTGGGCTCCTGCAGCCGCAAGAGCGCTTCCAATTGAACGTCCGTAACCTGTGCCTGAACCTGTTATCCAAAAGGCCTTGCCAGAAAGCCTTCTCCATCGCTCCGGTGGAAGACCGAACAGGTGTTCTTTCCATCTGCTGGGATCCACATTTTCAAGAATACCTAAAGTCCTGTTCGTTTCCAAAGATCTGTTTATTTTAAGAGCTTTGCGAGACTGCCAAATGGCTTTCCATAATTTGCCAAAACTTTTTCTATCCACAGGGCATTTTACCTCAGGCACACTCTTTCCTGTCACACGATACACTCTCTGTTGACGCCTTCTCAGTATCCCCTCTTCAACTGCAGTCAAATTCAGATGGGCACAAGTTGTTTTAGTGTTGTCTTTCGTTCTTCAGAGGTCCTTTGGATTTCCTCAGTATTCATATGAGTTACCTAATATTTATCGGGTGTTAAGTTTTCGGTATTGGATCGTACGAATTTTCTTGATGAGCCAGACCATTAATCCATCTGTTACTCTTCGTACAGGATAGGGAAGGTTGTAATATTTATTTACAATTTTTCCGAGGATACCAATTATTTTTCTTGTATATTGGTTTGAAATAATCCACAAAACTGGCCTCATGAAAACAACTTCACCAAATGACTTTTTGTTTCCCAGGAGACCTTCATCTCTATCCAATCCTATTAATGAACCATCGCTTTCGTTTAAAATGACAGGTTCAGAATTCGGGGTATATCTCTTAAGCATTGAAACACATTTTTTCAAGCCCTCTTCCTGAATATTCGGAATGATAACCGTAACGTTCAGGGCCGGGGATTCCACCGTTGTACCAATTTGAGCCAATTCAATTCTTTTCACAAATTCCTTCTTTCTATAACTGTATGGATCTTTTATGGCATTCAAAAAAGCCCTGTAAATGGATGGCTTCCTTTCAAAGAAATCTTGATCAATTAAGCGGGCCAATGTTAATGCGTTTTGTTTTCGTTCCTCAATTTTTTCGTTAAAAATGCGACCATCCGATTCTATAATCTCTTTATTGGAAAGAGATATCTCTCCTTCTCTCTCCCCGGATTTGAAGCTTTGGCTGGCAGGAGTCTGCTGGTTACGGATTTTATTGTCGTGCTCGAAGACCACTTTATCAAGATAAACGATCCTCTTATGTCCAAGGTAGGCTAACATCTGATACGTGTCATAGATATGGTCGTCAATCCGATATTTTCGGTACTCTTCGGGACAAATTCCTATTTCCAAACACGCCTTTCTTGAGAGGGTTGGAAATGTACAGAGACTATCCCGGAACAATAGATCATTGACATGAATTAAGGCGATGTCATCTGGAAAGGCTGAATAAACCACTGAAATCATTTTATCCCAGCCTTTCGTCCGGATGATGACATCGTCATTGATGAGCATGACATATCTTCCAGAGGAGGCCTCAAAACATGCCCTATTCAGGGCTCCCATGTTCGATCCCCTGGGAAGGACCACTTTCTTGATAAAAAGCCTTTCATTTGAAATGTTTTGACTTTCTAAATCATCGTCATCCAAGCATAAAATAACCTCAATCTCTTCAATGCAATAGGCAGTATCCAGGATGCTCTGAAAGAATCTATTGACCAACTCAGGCCGGTCTCTTGTTGGAAGTAAAAAAGAAAACTTATACATTTAAGTATATCCCTCTACCCATTTTGGTTCATCTCCTTCCTGTACCTCCTCGTTACCATTTCTGGCTCTCCTTCCTCAACCACCTGTCCATGATGGAGCCAAAGGGCTCTGTTACAAATTTCTTCAATATCCTTAAGATTATGGGAAACAAAGACAGTTGTAATTCCCCCTTTGATCAGTTTTAAGATACCCTCTTTCGATTTTTTCTGGAATCTCTCATCTCCCACAGAAAGAACTTCATCGACAATT
>JBFMAE010000287.1:0-2833 GCA_040756085.1 Thermodesulfobacteriota bacterium
GGGGATCAGTTAAGACCCTCCTCTAACTGATCCCTTTAAATTTTATTAATGATATTAATAAGTTAGGTCTTTTCCCCACATTTTTTTGTGAAAACCATGTTGACAACTCGAAACTTCCAAGCGGAAAAGTGCCTATTCTCAATTTTTTTAGCAAAATGCTTAATCTTTAATCAATAAAATGGCTAATAATGTCAATAGAATATTAAATATTTTAATCCAACTCGTTCTTCTTAATTCCTCGAACAACCTCTGATGGGAATCCAAATTGCGATATAAATTTTCTTTGAAATCCATTAAATCCGATCTCTTCAAGGAAGGGTTGTGCCATGACACCTCTGCACCCTGCCAAAAGTGGGGGCTTCAGTTTATAAATCTTTTCATAAATTTGATTTAGCCATTTCTCCCCTTTCGTCATATTGACGAGCACAATCCTGCCTCCCTCCTTTAACACCCTTTTGAATTCCAGAAGGATAGGAATGAAATCTTCAACAGGGAGGATGTCTAACAGGTATTGGTTCATCAGAACATCAAACGTTCCATCTTCGAAAGGGAGATGCCGGCAATCACAGAGATAGAGGGTATAATTTTGCTGGCCGGTCTTCGAGATTCTTTTTTTTGTCTTCTCCAGCATCTTCATCGAAACATCGATCCCATCCACCCACCCGTGGGGATTCCTTTTCAAAATTTCAACAAAATTGAGGCCTGTTCCGAAGGCAACTTCAAGGACTTTCTCTCCATTCTGAATGGCAGCAAACTCCAATGCACGTTGCCGAGCCTTTGATTCCATCAAAATTCCGAATAGATCATAGATCGGGGCAATCCAATTATATTTTCGGACAATCTCTTTGTGCGTGTATCGAGCCTCTAAGATCTCTTGGTTCATCACATTACACCTGCAACACTTGTAGAATTAAAGCTTATCTATTGATTCCATTCCTTTAAAGGGAAAAAGGTCTGGACATAATTTACAGGATTCAAAGGAAGGGAGTCAAGAAATATTTATAGTCAGGGAGATCCATTCTTTTCTGAATCCTTATCGGCCCCGATATGTCGAATTAAAATATTCCTTGATTTTACCAAGGACAATATGGGGAATATCTTCTTTCCGCTTAACAGTAAAGATATTGATGTTTTTCTTCTTCTCGACAGCCTTTTGGAATCGGGAAGCGTAAGGGTTCTCTCCAATATGGACGGCTGTAATCCGGTTTTGAATCTGTCCGAAGAAGTTGATCAATGCCTCCAGGTTGGTAATCTTCATATCGGTGATGATGAAGAGGTCAAGATTTTTCTTCCTTTGGATGAGGGGGTTCAAATCCTCCAGATCGAGGGCCGTCCCCCCTCCGAAATATTTACAGAGGACCCGATAAATTTCTTCTCGTCGGTTCGTGTAATTCAGGATGTCCTTTCCTCCCATGGGCGCATCACTGAAATTGTAGACGGCAACGTTTGAATCATTTCGCAGATAGGCATTGGTTGCACAGGCTGCTCCAAGGACAGCATAGGAAAGGTTCTTCCGGGGATTGATCATGCTTCCTGAGGAATCGATCACGATTAAACAGTCTGGGGTCCCTTCAATTTTCCCCCTGCCCTTCCCTTCTTTCTTCTTCCAAATCTGTGTAACCCCGGGCATGATCTTGCCAAAACTGGTCCAGATATCGATATCCTGGAAAGGCGATCCAACCTCCCACGGGGAATGAGAATGGGGATGCAGGGAACCCTTCTCCTCTAGCGGAAGTTTTTTCAAGGGGATGGAATAATTTTCTGCCAGCTTCATATAAAAGAGGATATCCGCATCGATAGGACTTCCTTTTCCTCGGCCCATCCCCCCTTCCATTCCATAACCCGCCTCTTTCAACTCCTCGGAAAAGTCCTCAACGATATCTCTGAATTCAGATAAGGCCATTTTCGTTTTCGCATAATCTCTCAATCCCTGATCGATCTCCTCGGAGGAGTAATGCGTCAGATCATGTTCGCCCTGGGGGTTGGCATTTCCCTTTCCACCTTGCTTCTCCTGTTCATTTTGCTCTCCGACGAGAAGGAGTTTGAGAGATCGGGCAAACTTTTGAATGCTCATCGGCCACCGCGAGCGATCCAGATAGGGAATTCGTGCAAGCCGCCGGACAATCTCCTCATGCCCTTCCCCGCCTTTTTGGGAAGGTAAAATCCCCAAATCGATGCCCCAGATCTTCTGGTAAAGGGAGGCAATCACTTCCTCGACCTTCCCCTTTTCCAGAACTCGATGCAATTGAGGGATCTCCGTGAATCCCTTCTTTACACAGTGGGTGTCAGCGATGATATCGATGAATCGGTTCGCCACCTGCTTTGCCAACTCTTTATCACCCATGACCTTCTTGGCCTCTGCATAGAGAATGAGATGAGTTTGGAAATCCCATGGGCAGAAGGTATAATGGGTAATCCCATGATCGAGGAGGGCTTCGATGGTCTGCTTTTCTGGCATTTTATCTTTCATCTTTAAAAGGAATGCAGGGTTAATGGTCATCTGCTTTTGCTTCATCTCCAACCCCACACCTTGATTCTGTTCCGCGTCACCCTGTTCGGAATCCCGGATCTCGCCGACCCGAGGCATTGGGATTTCGGGATAAAGATGCTTTTTTTTCAAACGGTGCCATATCTCTTCGATAATCGATTGTAGTCTCTGCTCTTCCATGCTCATCGATTAACTTGATAATCGTCTTCAGTAATAGAGGTTGGGATAGCGTGCCTTTCCGGGATAAACCATTTTATCCCTTTCGAAAACCTTCCCTTCAACAATATTTCCCAACCCTCTCACTCTCCCCCCGACGTAAATCTCTCCTCCCATCATCCATTCACC
>JBFMAE010000288.1:0-6578 GCA_040756085.1 Thermodesulfobacteriota bacterium
AAGGAGTCGAATGTTTAATTCTTCCATATTTTGTACTTCTTCAATGGAAAAGAGCCACAGGGTAACGAAAGTTTATTGAATCCGTATAAAAAGGTCAACGACATTTTGAGTCATTTAGTCGTTGAGTCACTGAGTCATTTGGTTAAATTAGGACCCTACCCCCTATCGGTCTCCCCAGCGGGGAGAGGGAAAAAAGATAATACTCTTAAACATATTTGCAAATTGCTTGCCATCGGGGTAAAAATTTGGTGGATTTTTTAACCAACCGAAATTAAAGTATTATCTAAATTCTTGGAAAATCGTCGATCTGATAAAAACAGGAGGAAATTGCCTATTTTCTCTGCGATTGCCTATTTTTATGAGCAATTCGCTTTTTAGGGGTTATGATTGACAGCCTCGGATTAATTTGATTAAATAAATATTATATTCTCTTCAGAAAGGTCTTTATGAAAATCTCTGCTGTCATTCCGGCTCGATATGGTTCAACCCGCTTTGAAGGGAAACCCCTCGCCGATATTCTCGGTAAACCGATGATCCAGCATGTCTATGAAAGGGTGTGCCAGTCGAAGTTGATCGAAGAGGTGATCGTCGCCACAGATGACCAGAGGATTTTAGAGGCTGTTCAACAATTCGACGGAAAAGCGTTGATGACTTCTCCGGAACATTCTACCGGATCCGACCGGGTGGCAGAGGTTGCCCGCAAACTCAGGTCTGAGATCATTGTCAATGTCCAGGGGGATGAACCCCTGATCAAAGGATCCATCATCGACAAGGCCATAAGGCCTCTCATCAAGGATGAAACCCTCCCTATGTCCACTTTGATGACAAGGATTGAGGAGGTGAAGGATTGGCTCAATCCCCATATTGTAAAAGTGGTTGTGGATCAAAAAGGGTTTGCCCTTTTCTTCTCCCGGTCTCCCATACCCTTTCCCAGGAATCTAAATGTGCAAAAACTCCTCTCCAGCCCTTCTGGTGAAAAAAGTATTTTCCCTCGGAGGGTATTTAAACATATTGGTATCTATGTGTATCGTCGAAAGTTTCTCCTCCAGTTTTCCAAAATGAAGCCTACCCCCCTGGAAAAATTGGAAAAGCTGGAACAGCTCCGGGCTCTAGAAAACGGTTACAGGATTAAAGTGACGGATGTTGATTACGAACCCATCTGTGTCGATACCCCTGAGGACCTCGAGAAAGTGGTCTCTTTCCTTTCTCAATCTCATTGAAAACCCTTCAAAAAGAATCCCTCACCCAGCCCCCCCTCCCAGACATAGCAGGCAGAGCGGACTTCCCGAAGCGATATCATTTTAACTGCCCCTTTTGACCTCATCTAATGGGGTGAGTTTATTAGAACATATACCAACTTGGAAAATATATAACTAATTGTTTTAACTATTTATTTTAAATTTTTACCTCTTAAATCCTCCAAAAAATTGTCCAAAAAATGTAAATTCTTATGTTGATTTTTTCACATTTTTAATGTATAAATATAATTGTTAATTAAAAGGGGAAAAAAGAACTTGAAAGGGATTGTGTTTCGCTTTCCCATTTATATTCTCCTCTTCATCCTTCTCTTCGTTTTCGCTTGTTCCACTCCATCCTGGTTTCCGATTAAAAAGGGACCCCCACACAAGGCGAAAATGAAAGAATTGTTGGATAAAGAGGTGGTCATCATTGATAAGCAGGAATATGTCAAAGTCCTGAACCCCAAAGCCTCTGAAGGAGGAAACCAACCCAAATACCTCTATGTTCCTGTGGATGAATATCTCTCAAAAAGGGAAGCCTATATCACTCCAGTCACCCAGAGAGAAGAAACCAAAAAAGAATCTCCTGCTTCTTTAACAAAACCATCGCTTGCTCAAGCAGAGAAAGAAATCTTCTTAGTATCTTCCTCAACAATCACTGTGCCGGATTTAAAGAAGAAAATATTGGTCACTCATTTCGATGATCGCACGACCACTCCCGAAGAAGTGCTGGGAGATTGGGTGGCTGAAAAACTGACCAAGGAACTCACCCAGAGGTCCATAAGAATCCTTTCTGTCGATTATCAAATGGTAAAGGAATTTCTTGAAAAAAAGGGCATTGATTTAGCAGACCTGGAAACACCTAAGGTCCTACATATGCTGAACGAAGTCTTTGGCATCCATGCTCTGGTGGTCGGACAACTTACAGGCCCCTATGTCTTCACCACGATGACAACGAAGGATCACGAGGAAACGGCTTCGGCCATCATCAAAATAGAGTTGAGGTTAGTGGATGCTTTCTCTGGGAAGACCCTCAAAAACCTGTCCGCCAACAATCCCGTCATCGCTACGAAGGAAAGGGGATCCTTCTCCGAAGAGAGGGCCAAGGGGAAGGCAATCGATCTCACCCTTGCGGAACTCAGCCGCTCATTGACCCGAGAGTTAGATGGTCTGGACTGGTTCTGCCGGATTGCCAAAGTAGAGGGTGAGGAGGTCTATATCAATGCTGGAAAATTAACAGGTCTGAAGGCGGGAGATGTGATGGAGGTTTTTCAGCCTGGAAAAATTGGGGAACGAGGAGAGGTCAAAGGCAAGATTCAGATCTCAGTCTGTTTCGGAATCGATGCCTCCATGGGCAGGATAATAAACGGTAAAAAACCCGAGGTAGATGACATTTTAAGATTAGTAAAACGCGAATAAATCGCAATCCCGGCCATAGCTATCCCTTCTTGTCTCTGAATCGTCCGGCTAGCCATACGGGAAAACATAACACCTCTTTAGGGGGTAACCATTAGGAAGGGGGTTTCATTCTATGTTCCAAATCGGTGACAAAGCGGTTTATCCAGGTCATGGGGTAGGAATCATCGAAGCCATTGAAACCAAACAGATCTCGGGTAAGGAACAGATCTTCTTTATTCTCCGAATCATGGACAACGGGATGACCATCATGATCCCACGGGACAATGTGGAGGCAGCCAAGTTGAGGACAGTGATTCGAAAAATAGACGTTTCCAAGGTCATCCATATCCTGAAGGACCGGGACGTTGCTATCGACAATCAGACATGGAATCGGAGATACCGGGAGTATATGGAAAAAATCAACACCGGGTCCATTTACGAAATTGCAGAGGTACTCCGGGATCTCCATCTTCTCAAGGCCGAGAAAGAACTCTCCTTCGGCGAGAGGAAAATTATGGATATGGCTAAGAATCTCCTGGTAAAGGAGTTGGCCGTAGCCCGAGATGTCAAAGAGTCGGACATCCTAAGGGAGATCAAAACGATCTTTGGACCCTGAGCTCCCCAATCTCCCCTCCATCTTTTCAAAAAAATATCTTTTAGTAAATTCACAGAAAGGAGGTGAATAGGGTGGGTTCATGGATTCTTCGTCTTTTATTGGTCCTTATCTGCGGCATCAGCGGTTATTTTTTGGGAACAGGAATTTCATCTTCTCCCGGTATCGGTCTATGGGGAGTTCTTGGGGGATTCTTTCTGGCTGGACTGACCCTTCTGATAGAGGAAGGATTGAAAAAGATTCCTTTAAAAAATCTCTTGGGAAGTTTTATTGGATTGCTCCTTGGAATGATAGTCGCAAACCTCATCTCCAACGTCTTTTTCTCTTATCTTATAAACGATCAACATATCACCCTCCCCCTCTATGGGGTGCTCTATGGGGTTTGTGGATATATTGGTCTTCGGATCGGCTTTAAAAAAGGAGAAGAAATTCACCTGGCCGGTTGGAAGCTCTTTTCTAAAAGCACTCCCCGAGGAGAGAATGAAAAGATTCTGGATACCAGTGTGATCATCGATGGCCGCATCGCTGACATCACTGAGACGGGATTTGTAGAAGGAGCCATCCTCATTCCTAAATTCGTTCTTAGCGAACTCCAGCACATTGCCGATTCTTCCGACCCCATCAAGCGGACAAGAGGGAAAAGAGGGTTAGAGATCCTCCACCGCATCCAGAAACAGATCAATATCGATGTCAGGATCGTGGATACGGATTACCCTGCTATCAAGGAGGTGGACGCAAAGCTGATCGAATTGGCCAAAGAAGTTCAGGGGAAGATCGTCACCAATGACTCCAATCTCAATAAAGTGGCAGAGCTCCAAGGGATTGAGGTTCTGAACATCAATGAACTGGCCAACTCTCTGAAACCCGTTGTCCTTCCTGGAGAGGAGATGAATGTTAAGATCCTGAAGGAAGGAAAAGAAATGGGACAGGGGGTGGCCTATCTGGACGATGGAACGATGATCGTGGTCGATAATGGAAAGAGACAGATGGGCCGGACCATCGATGTCATTGTGACCAGTGTCCTCCAGACACCTGCCGGGAGAATGATCTTTGCCCGTTTAAAAGAGGAGTCGAGCAGGGAGAACAAAGGGAGAGAATATTATTATCCTCTGGACAGTGAATTCTAATGGAAGCTTGGAATAATGGAATGGTGGAATATTGAGTTTCAGGAGATAAAATACCTTAGTGAGATTTTATTTTTGAGATTTTATTTTATTGAATCATCCATTATTCCAGTATTCCAACATTCCAGTATTCCATGAAGTTTATCTATTGAATGATGAAGGCCGATGCAGTCATCGTCTCCGCCGGGAAGAGTCAACGCTTCATGGGAGGGAAGAAGAAACAGTTCCACCTCCTGGCTGAGAAACCTATTCTCGCCCATACCCTTGATAAATTCGAAGCCTGTCCTCTGATCCGTTCCATCGTCCTGGTGGTTGGCCAGGAAGATATGGATTATTGTCTGAAAGAGATCGTTGAGAAATACCGATACCGGAAGATCTCCCAGATCGTACCTGGTGGAAGACGGAGGCAGGAGTCTGTAAAAAATGGAATCGATGTCCTTCCCGGGGACGTTGATGTGGTGGTGATCCATGATGGAGTTCGACCGTTTATCACGAGAGAGATGATCGAAGAATCGATCCAATCCGCCACACGGTTTCAGGCCGTCGTGTTTGCGATGCCGGTCAAGGAAACCATCAAAATGTCCCACCCGGACGGAACGGTTCTCAAGACCTTAGACCGCGAATCCCTCTGGCAGATTCAGACTCCGCAAGCCTTCCAGGTCAATGTGATCAAAGAAGCCTATGCGAAGGCGACAGAAGACGGGTTTGTCGGGACGGACGATGCCTCGCTCGTCGAAAGGCTGGGGGTGAAGGTCCATATTCTTCCCGGATCTTACACCAATATTAAAATTACAAACCCAGAAGACCTGTTACTGGCCAATCTCTTTCTCAAGATGAAGGCCCCTACAAAGCCAGATCAGATGGGTCGGAGAAAAGAGAGATGAGAGTCGGTTTCGGATTTGATATCCATCCATTCGTCAAAGGACGGCCGCTGATCCTCGGAGGGATAACGATTCCATACCTTCATGGGCTTCAGGGATATTCCGATGCAGATGTCCTCCTCCATGCCATCAGCGACGCACTGCTGGGAGCCATTGCCGATGGGGATATCGGAAAACATTTCCCGGACACCGATCCTCAATACAAAGACATCAGAAGTACGGTTCTTCTGAAAAAAGTGATGATCCGGGTGAGGGAGAAGGGTTTTCATCTCCTCAATATTGATGCAACGATTGTGGCCGAGAAACCGAAACTCGCCGATTTCATCCCCCGGATGGTTAAAGAGATTGCAGAGGTTCTGGAGATTGAAACAGGAAGGGTCAATGTGAAGGCCACCACTTCTGAAGGATTGGGATTTACCGGAAGGGGTGAGGGAATCGCTGTTTACGCGGTTGCACTGGTCGGAGAAGATTAAATGGCCTCATCTATCAGGGTTCGCTTTGCCCCTTCACCCACCGGGCTTCTCCATATTGGAAATGCGCGAACCGCTCTCTTCAACTATATCTTTGCGAAACGCAAGAGGGGCACCCTCATCCTGCGGATTGAAGATACCGATGTGGAGAGGTCGACCGACGCCTCCATCAACCACATCCTCGAAGACCTTCAATGGCTGGGGATCCGCTGGGAAGAAGGCCCTGACCGGGATGGATCGGATGGCCCCTATCGTCAATCCCAACGTTTATCCTTTTACCGTGACTATACCGAACGACTGTTTCGAGAGAAAAAGGTATATAAATGTTTCTGCTCAAACGAAAGACTGGAGGCTCTTCGGAAAGAACAGCTTGCCAAAGGGAAGATGCCCCGTTATGACGGAACATGCCGTTCCCTTTCCAAAGAAGGGATTTCAAAAATGGAATCGGCAGGCGAACGGCCCGTGCTCCGTTTTCGCGTGGGAAAGGGGTCGATCATCTTTGAAGACCTCATACATGGAAGGATGAACTTCGATTCGGAGGGGATTGGAGATTTCATCATTATCCGCTCGGATGGAATGGCAGCTTATAATTTTGCCTGTGTCATCGATGACCATCTGATGCATGTGAGCCACGTGATTCGAGGGGAAGACCACCTCTCCAACACACCCCGGCAAATTCTGATCTATCAGGCCCTGGGATGGGAACCTCCTTCTTTTGCTCATCACCCTCTCATCCTCGGTCCGGATCGGTCTCCACTGAGCAAACGACACGGTGCTACAACCGTCTCCCAATACCGGGAGGAGGGTTTTCTACCGGAAGCCCTTCTCAATTACCTCATGCTTCTTGGTTGGGC
>JBFMAE010000289.1:0-13280 GCA_040756085.1 Thermodesulfobacteriota bacterium
ATTCAGGGCTAGGCCCTGAATCCTACGTGGTGCAGGGTGTTGCCTTTCCTCTGAGGGGAGCAGGTAGGGAGATGCTTTATTTTTGTGTCGCGCCATGCGTTTTTGCCAACTCAGCAATTTTGGAAAAAGCGCCTGGATCGTTCACGGCTAAATCAGCCAAAATCTTCCGATCCAACTCGACATGGGCTTTCTTCAGAGCATCCATTAAACGGCTGTATGAGAGACCATGGAGTCTCGCTGCTGCATTGATCCGGGTGATCCATAATTTTCTAAAATCCCTCTTTCTGGCCCTTCGATCTCGATAAGCATAAGCCAGAGCCCGATGGACCGCATCCACGGCTGTCCGGTAGAGCCTGCTTCTCCCTCCTACATAACCTTTCGCCATTTTCAGGACTTTTTTCCTTCTCCGTCTCGTCTTTGGTCCACCTTTCACTCTGGGCATCCTCTATCCTCCTCAGATCAATTATTCTAAATTACAAGTTTCAAGAGTCCTTTCGAATTAATCCATATAAAACTTGAAACCTGAAACTTGAAACAAAAAAACTTTAGATATACGGGAGCAGGGCTTTGATCCCTTTAGAATCCGATTGTTCGACGAACTTTGGAGTTCTAAGCCCTCGCTTTCGATTACTCGACTTCTTCGTCAGGATATGCCGAGCAAAAGCTCTCTTGGCCTTTATCTTTCCTGTCCCGGTCTTCTTAAACCGTTTTACTGCCCCACGGTTGGTTTTTAATTTCGGCACACTCTCCTCCTTTTAAATAGTGATTGTGATAGTGAATAGTGTTAGTAAGACCATCATGAAACTATCACTATCACCAGTTACAAGCACTTCTTATGATTTTTGACTCTGAAGGGGAGCCAAGATCATGATAAAATTTCTTCCCTCAAATTTGGGTGGCTGTTCTACCTTCCCCCACTCCTTTGCTTCTTCAGTAATACGGCCCAGCATGTTTCTTCCAAGATCGGGGTGGGCCAACTCCCTCCCTCTGAAAACAATGGTCACTTTCGTCTTATTCCCCTCTTTTAAGAAACGTTCAATATGCCGAAGTTTAAATTTGAAATCATGCTCCTCTGTCTTGGGTCTCATCTTGACTTCCTTGACATGGACGACCGCCTGCTTCTTCTTTGCATCATGGGCCTTTTTACTTTGCTGATATTTGAACTTTCCATAATCCATGATGCGGCAGACCGGTGGTTCTGACTTCGGAGAAACCTCTACCAGGTCTAGGTCAAAATTGGCAGCGGCACGGAGGGCCTCCGCCACAGGTAAAATTCCCAACTGCTTCCCATCAGGGTCAATCACTCTTACTTCCCTTGCTCGAATTTCTCGGTTGATCCGGACATCCTTGACGATAAACATCACCTCCTTTTTAACCCCTCTTCCCCCCCTTTATTAAAGGGGGGGAAGAGGGGGGTTATAGCGTTGGATATTGCGATTCGATTTGTTTGACGAAATCCTCCACCGTCATCGATTTCAATGTTTCTCCACTTCTTTTTCGAGGAGAGAGGGTTTCCTCTTTCACTTCGCGGTCCCCCACTACCAGCATATAGGGGATCTTCTGTATCTGGGCCTCCCGGATCTTGAACCCAAGTTTTTCATTACGGAAATCCTTTTCAACCCGGATCCCTTTCTGGATCAACTGTTGGTAAACCCTCTCCCCATAAGGAATATGTCGATCCGTCACCGTCATAATGGCTGCCTGGACAGGAGCGAGCCAAACCGGAAAGGCCCCTGCATAGTGTTCAATTAAGACCCCGATGAACCGCTCCATGGCTCCGAGGATCACCCGGTGAAGCATAACCGGTCTATGCAGTTTTCCATCACTCCCGACATAGGTGAGATCGAACCGCTCGGGCATGGCAAAATCCACCTGGATCGTTGCACATTGCCACCTCCGGTTGAGGGCATCTTTCAACTTCACATCGATCTTCGGACCGTAAAAAGCTCCCTCCCCTTCGTTGATCTCAAAAGAGAGGTTCTTCCCCTTGAGGGCATTCAGTAGGGCATGGGTTGCCCTCTCCCAATCCTCATCGGCCCCGATCGACTTTTCCGGCTTGGTGCTGAGTTCTATCTCATATTCAAAACCAAAGACCTTCATCACATCGTCAACGAAGTCGATGATGGCGCAGATCTCATTGTTCAACTGGTCGGACCGGCAGAGAAGATGGGCATCGTCCTGGGTAAACTCCCTGACTCGGAGCAGACCATGAAGCTCCCCGGATTGCTCATGCCGGTGGACCGTACCCAATTCGAAATAGCGAAGGGGAAGGTCTCGATAACTTCGAATCTGTGATTTGTAAATGAGCATGTGGGCTAGACAGTTCATCGGTTTAATACCGTATTCGGCATCTTCCACTTTGGTGAAATACATCTTTTCCCGGTAGTTTTCAAAATGTCCGGACCGTTTCCAGAGGTCCAATCGGAGGAGTTGTGGACCGATGACGATCTGATATCCTCGTTTCAGGTGCTCTTTCTTTTCGAAATCCTCTAAGATGGTCCGGAGCATGGCACCTTTGGGGTGGTAGATAACCAGACCCGGACCGGCCTCTTCGTGGATACTGAAGAGGTCGAGTTCCTTTCCCAGCTTTCGGTGGTCCCGTTTTCGAGCCTCCTCAAGCATCCGGAGATATTCTTCGAGTGTCTGTTGATCTGGAAAGGCTGTTCCGTAAATACGCTGAAGCACCTGGTTTCGGATATCCCCTCTCCAGTAGGTTCCAGAAACATTTAAAAGTTTAAACGCCCTGATCCTTCCTGTCGAAGGAAGGTGTGGCCCTCCGCACAGGTCTAAGAAACTCCCCTGACGATAGAGGGTGACATGGTCAGGAAGTTCTTCTAAATGTTCCACCTTATAGGTCTCACCCAGTTCGCTAAACGTCTTGATAGCCTCCTCTTTTGAGACTTCCCTTCGAATGAAAGGAAGGTCCTGCTCGATGATCTCGGATATCTTCTTTCCAATCCGCTCGAGATCCTGGGGCGTGAAGGTTCGTTCATAATCAAAATCGTAATAGAACCCGGTCTCCGTAGATGGACCAAAGGTGAGTTTCACTGCAGGAAAAAGTTCTTTCACGGCCTGGGCCATGACATGGGCTGCAGAATGGCGCAATATCTCCAGCCCTTTTTTTGAATGGATGGAGACGAATGAAATCGAAGCGTCCTTCTCCACTGTTTGAGAGAGGTCAACCAACGCACCATTTACCTGCGCTGCCACGGCATTCTTGTCAGAAAATTCCTGAATTTTCGTCCCTTTAGGTACCGACCGTTTCAAACCATCGGGAAAGGTAATCGTAATCAACTCTTCCATTTTCGTCTGGATTGAAACTGGAGAGGCATCATCCACATAAACTATGAATGATGCCTCTCCGTTTTCTTTTGATCAAAATGTCTGTTTTTCCAATAACTTATATTTCACTTTTTAATAAATTAGTTTCAATGGTAGGCACGTGGGGATTTGAACCCCAGACTTCTACCGCGTCAAGGTAGCGCTCTCCCCCTGAGCTACGTGCCTATTTGCCTCCCTGCGGTAGGCAGGCTTTCGAAAATTGCTGTATGCATAACAGGTTTTTGGAATATTGTCAAGAAAATTCTTAACTTACAACTCTATGCCCTGAATACTAAATCCCCTTTCTTATCGTCCTTGTCTGCAGTAACAGTATCTCCCTCTCTAAATTTCCCTTCTAGAATTTTCAATGCCAATTTATCCTGAATCTCCTTTTGAATCACCCGCTTAAGTGGCCGAGCTCCATACGCAGGATCAAATCCTTCCTTTGCCAGCCACTCTTTTCCCTTCTCGGTCATTTTCAGTTGTATTCGTTTTTCTAAAAGCCGCTGTTCGAGTTTCTTAACCTGGATCTCAACAATAGCCTTGATCTCTTCTAAACCGAGACCATGGAAAATGATCAACTCATCAATACGATTCAGAAATTCAGGTTTGAAATGGGCTTTCACCGCATCCAACACTTGACGTCTCATCTCTTCATAATCCATCTCACCTAAATCCACAATCCACTGGCTCCCGATATTGGAGGTCATGATGATAACCGTATTTTTAAAGTCCACCGTTCTGCCGTGGCCATCGGTCAATCTTCCATCGTCCAAAATCTGCAAGAGGATATTGAACACCTCTGGATGGGCCTTTTCAATCTCATCCATCAGCACAATAGAGTAAGGTCTTCTCCGAACGGCTTCTGTGAGAAACCCACCCTCTTCATAGCCGACATAACCAGGAGGGGCTCCAATCAGCCTGGCCACAGAATGCTTCTCCATAAATTCTGACATATCGATTCTCACCATTGCCTGCTCATCATCAAACAGAAACTCGGCCAGCGCTCGAGCTAACTCTGTCTTTCCAACTCCTGTCGGTCCCATAAAGATAAAAGAGCCGATTGGGCGATTGGGATCCTGTAACCCTGCCCTTGCTCTTCTCACGGCATTAGAGACGGCGGCAATGGCATCATCCTGGCCCACCACCCTCTGTCTGAGTCTCCCTTCCATGTGGATCAACTTCTCAACCTCTCCCTCCAGCATCCTTGAAACAGGGATACCGGTCCATTTGGAGACCACCTCGGCCACATCCTCCTCATCGACTTCCTCTTTCAACATCTTTTCATTCTTTTGGAGCGTGGCGAGCTTTTCCTCCTCTTTTTTCATCTCATTTTCAAGCTTTGACATCTCCCCATATTGCAACTCAGCCAGCTTTGAATAATCTACCTCCCGCTCCGCCTCTTTCATCATCTGCTTCGTTTTCTCAATCCGCTCTTTGATCTGACGAATCTGGGAGATGGCCTTCTTCTCGTTGTCCCACTTGACCGTCTTCTCCTTCACCTCATCCTTCAAATCAGCCAGTTCTTTTTCGAGTTTTTTCAATCGTTCGACGGAAGCCTTGTCCTTTTCCTTTTTCAGGGCCTGGCGTTCAATCTCCAACTGCATCACTTTGCGCTGAACTTCGTCAATTTCCATCGGAACGCTATCGATCTCTATTCTCAACCTGGATGCGGCCTCGTCAATCAAATCAACAGCTTTATCTGGAAGGAAACGGTCCGAGATGTACCGGTGTGAGAGCATGGCCGCTGCAATGATTGCCGAGTCTTTAATCTTCACACCGTGATGAACCTCATAACGCTCTTTCAAGCCTCTTAAAATGGCGATCGTATCCTCGATCGAAGGTTGACTGACATAGATCGGTTGGAATCGACGCTCTAGGGCCGCATCCTTCTCCACATACTTCCGGTATTCGTTGAGTGTTGTCGCACCGACACATCGGAGTTCTCCCCTGGCCAGGGCTGGCTTCAACATGTTGGAAGCATCGATGGCACCTTCTGCTGCGCCAGCACCCACCAGAGTATGGAGTTCATCAATGAAGAGAATGATATTGCCTGCTGCATTCGAAATCTCCTTCAAAACGGCCTTCAATCTCTCTTCAAACTCACCCCTGAACTTTGCACCGGCAATCAGGGCTCCCAGATCGAGGGCAACCAACTTCTTATTCTTCAATGTCTCGGGAACATCCCCTTTGACAATCCTCTGTGCCAACCCTTCGACAATCGCTGTCTTTCCAACTCCTGGTTCTCCGATCAACACAGGGTTGTTCTTGGTCCTTCGGGAGAGAACCTGGATGACCCGTCGAATTTCATCATCCCTGCCGATCACCGGATCGAGCTTTCCCTTCCTCGCCTCTTCAGTGAGATCCCGGCTGTATCGTTTTAGAGCCTGGTACTTCTCTTCTGGATTCTGATCCGTCACCCGATGAGGACCCCGTATCTCCTGCAACACTCTGAAAATCGCATCCTTGGTCACCCCGTTTCTCTGGAGGATCTGGAAGGACGCCCCTCGTCTCTCATCGGCAATGGCGATGAGAAGGTGTTCTGTCGAAAGGTATTCATCCATCAACCTTTCAGCCTCTTTCCAGGCCATGTTGAAAATTTCATTGAGCCGGCTGGAAAGATAGACCTGCCCTGCTCCTCCGCCCGTCACGTTCGGGATCCGGTTCAGTTCCCCTTCCAGTTGAGAAATGATTAAATCTGGATTGGCCCCTAATTTCTGGAGGATGGGGATGACAATTCCTTCCTTCTGCGCCATGAGGGCTAATAAAAGGTGTTCAACATCTATCTGCTGATGGCTTCTTCGCTCAGCGATTGCCTTGGCTTCTTGCAAGGCCTCTTGAGCTTTCAGTGTGAATTTATCTATATTCATTTTATTTCACTCCCCCAAATCATTTACCCAAAAAATAATCATCCCATGGCTATTTTGCAAATAGAATTTTCTTAATATCTCAAAGAATTTGCTAAACGAGCAAATTCCTGAATGGACAGGGTCTCTGGTCTTCTTCGGGGATCTATCCCAATCTTCTCCATTCTCTGCTCAATATCGTATGGGAGAGAAAGTCCAGAATGTTTCAGTCCATTGATCAATGTTTTCCTGCGGTAACTGAAACAACCCTTGACCACTTTTTTAAACCATCTCTCGTCTCCCAATTCCACCATTGGTTTTTCTCTCCAAACCAGATGGACCACAGCGGATTCTACCTTTGGGGGTGGAAAGAAGGCAGAGGGTTTGATGAAGAAACGGATCGAGAGGTCTAAGAACAACTGCATGAAGATCGATAATGGACCGTAGGCCTTACTCCCTGGAGTGGCAACGATTCTCTCAGCCACTTCTCTTTGCAACATTAAGGTCAGGGTGGAAAAGACCTTCCTTGAATCGATGAAATGGAATAGAAGAGGAGTCGAAATCTGATAGGGGAGATTGGCGACCACCTTAACCCGCTGGTGTAGCTGACTAAAGGATTTTTTAAAATCGAGTGCTAAAATATCTCCCTTCACCACATCTATATTCGGAAAGTCCACTAACTTCTTCTTCAGAAGTTCTACTAATTTCGGATCGATCTCTATCGCGATGACTTGTTTAGCCTGACGGGCGAGTGCGATGGTCATCTCTCCCAGACCAGGACCGACCTCTAAAACCACATCTTTTTTCTCAACCTGGGCTGTTTGGATTACCTTGGTTAAAATATTCTGATCGATGAGAAAATGTTGACCCCATCCCTTTTGGGGAATGAGGCCATATTCTGCCAACTCTTTACGAATCGATACCATAAAAGAAATCCTAAATTCGAATATCGAAATACGAAACAAATCCTAAATTCAAATTTTCAAAACGTGATATATTTTAAATTTTGTATTTTGATCATTCGAATTTGTTTCGAAATTCGGATTTCTCCTGCCTTCGCCGAAGCGCCTGCCCGCCGCACGAGGCTTCGGCAGGCGGGGCTACGCGCAGGCAGGTGCTTCGAATTTGACATGCTCCATTAGAGGGGTAAGTTCGAGAAGGCATTCAGTGATAGTGGTGACCGAATGCCTCGCTTTAAATATTCATATCCCACCACACCTACCATAGCGGCGTTATCCGTGCAAAAAGAGGGAGAAGGAAGATAGACTTTCAATTTCTGTTCAAGGGACTCCTCCTTTATCCTCTGTCGAAGGCGATGATTGGCTGCCACCCCTCCTGAAAGAACGATCCTTTTCAATTTCTGATGCTGAGCGGCTTGAACTGTTTTCCTGACCAATACTTCAACCACTGCCTCCTGAAAACTGGAGACGATATCCTTGACGAGATCTTCTGGATAACCTCCTGGAGGTTCAGGGTGGGATTTGACATAATTGACTACAGCGGTCTTAAGTCCGCTGAAACTGAAGTCAAAGGAACTCTTCCCAAGGGAAACCCTGGGAAACCGAATGGCCTTTGGATTACCCGTCTTGGAGAGTTCGTCAATCATCGGTCCACCGGGATATCCCAAACCCAAAAGTTTTGCCACCTTATCAAAGGCCTCTCCTGCTGCATCGTCTCTGGTTTGTCCCATCCTCTTATATTTTCCGAATCCGTCCACCCGAAAAAGAGAGGTGTGCCCTCCGGAGACGACCAATCCAATAAAAGGAAAGTTTGGAGATCTCTCTTCGAGAAAAATTGCTGAAAGATGTGCCTCAATATGATTCACTCCGACGAGGGGGATTCCTGTAGCAAAGGATAAGGATTTAGCAAAGGAGAGGCCGACCAAGAGGGATCCTACCAGACCTGGTCCATGGGTTACGGCAATGCCCTCCATATCTTTGAGCCTTACCTTCCCTCTCTCTAACGCTTCTGTGACAATGGGGACGATGGATTCGATATGTTTTCTCGAGGCAAGTTCCGGGACGACCCCACCATACTTTTGATGAATAGAAGTCTGAGAGGAGATGACGTTGGAAAGGACCTTCCTCCCATCCAAAACGACAGCCGCGCCGGTATCATCACATGATGTTTCGATGGCTAAAACCCGCATGAGTTTAACCTTATTAAATGATTTGGGAATGGTAGGGAATCCCTCTGTGGGGTCCTACCTTAAACCAGTTCGATTCAACGTCTATACTCTATTTGAAAAAAAGCAAAGGATCGATAGCCTTATTGTTTCTACGAATTTCGAAGTGGAGATGGGGTCCTGAAGCTCTGCCCGTCTGACCCACCTTACCAATGATCTGTCCTCTCTCCACCCGACTCCCTTCCTCAACCAGATTCACCTGATTGTGTGCATAGATGGTAACAAATCCTTCTGAATGTCGAAGGATGATCAGGTTCCCGTATCCCCTGATTGTATTACCGGAATAGAGGACCGTCCCAGAGCCTGAGGCTTTGATCGGCGTTCCCGGTGGGGAGGCGATGTCAATCCCCTGATGTCTTTTTCTTTCATTCTCCTCAAAACCTACAATGATTTGTCCCTCAACTGGCCATATGAAATTCATTTTTTTATAAACTACCTTTTCCTTTTCTGCCGGCTCTGCTACTACATCATCAATATAGATTTCAACCTTTAATACCTTCTTGGCCCCGGGAATCAAGATCCGCTGGCCTGTCTGAATTCTGCTCAGGTCAGTAATCCCATTGAGAGAAGCTACCTCTTGGATATCGACCTCATAAGTCTTGCAGATACGGTAAAGCGTCTGATGTCTCTCCACCACATGGTAAACCCCTTTCCTCTCCACCTTTTTCTCCTGAGGAAGAGGCGGAGGTTTAATAGCAATTTGACGCCGCGCACAGCCGTTGACGAAGAACACGGTCAAGAGGAAGAAAAGTAATAAAAATATTTTATTCACTCTCTCACTCGCTCTCCCATCCATATCTCCCTATCAGTTTAACAAAACGACAACCTCCCAGGTCTTCCTTTTTTATCCCCTCCTCCGTCTTAACGACCCGGATCAGGTCTTGGACAAAAGCATCCCCTACTGGAATGACTAACCTTCCGCCCATTGCCAATTGATCGATCAAAGGTTGGGGGATAATAGGAGCCCCTGCCGTGACCATGACCGCATCGAATGGACTTTCCTCGACCCATCCAAATGTCCCGTCAAAGATCTTGATCTCAACATTGAAATATCCCAACTCATAGAGTAATTTTCTTGCCCTGAGGGCTAATGAACGAATCCTTTCAATGGAAAATACCTTCTCAGCCAGTTCAGCCAAAATTGCTGTCTGATATCCGGACCCTGCACCGATTTCTAATATCTTTTCCCTCCCTGTTAATTGCAGGGCCTCCGTCATGAGCGCCACTATATAAGGTTGAGAAATTGTCTGTCTTTCTCCGATAGGCAGAGGGTGATCACAATAGGCCTGACTCTGAAGGGCCTCTTCAACGAAGAGGTGGCGTGGTATTTTTTTCATCGCAGCGATCAGCCGGGCATCTCTGATACCTCTTGAGACGATCTGCTCCTCCACCATCTTGGATCTTGCCTTCGGAAAATCGATCATCTATCTTTGCCTTTTAAATCACGGACACGCGACACGGGCCACGAACCACGCTATTTCTATTCTTCCTTCTCAGCTTTTTTCTTCAGTTCATCCAATATATTTAAAGCCTCGATAGGGGTTAATCGATCAGTCTTGATCTTCTTCAATTCAGACCGGATGGAATCGGGCTGTGAAAAGAGCGAAGGTTGAAAAGGGAGGGTTGGTTTTAAAGTTCCCATTTTCGTCGTTGCGATTTTCGGCATCCCCATCGCATCTAATTCACCCTTCTCTAAATTGGAAAGGATCTCTTTTGCCCGGTCGATCACCTTCTGCGGAAGGCCTGCCAGTCGAGCCACCTGAATTCCATAGCTCCGGTTGGTCCCCCCTTCCACAATCTTCCTGAGAAAGATGATTTCTCCACTCCACTCCTTCACCGCCACATTGTAATTTCTGACCCTCTCCTTCGTAAGAGCCAATTCAGTCAACTCATGGTAGTGCGTTGCAAAAAGGGTCTTCGGCCTCAGGGAGGAATGGTCGTGGAGATGCTCGGCTACTGCCCAGGCAATGCTCAATCCATCAAAGGTACTGGTTCCCCTTCCGATCTCATCCAAGACAACAAGGCTCCTCGAAGTGGCCTGGTTTAAAATGCGAGCCGTCTCCATCATCTCCACCATAAATGTGCTTTGTCCCCTCATAATGTTATCCAGAGCACCAATCCGTGTGAAGATTCGATCCACCACACCAATCTGTGCCTCTTTCGCCGGAACAAAACACCCCATCTGGGCCATGAGGATGATGAGAGCCACTTGTCTTAAATAGGTCGATTTCCCCGCCATGTTGGGTCCGGTAATGATAAGAATCTGCTGCGCCTGGGTGTTCATTTGAGTGTCATTGGGAACAAATCTTTCAGAAAGATTCATCCTCTCCAGAACAGGGTGTCTTCCGTCACGAATCACAATCCTATCCCCTTCATCCACAATGGGTCTGACATAATCGTACCGGTCAGCGATCTCCGCCAGGGAGCCCAGGATATCGATAAGGGCAATGGCGGAGGCAGTTTTTTGAAGCCTCGGAGTTTGATCGGAGACTCTTCTCCGGATATCTTCGAAGAGCCGGTACTCTAACTGGCAAATCGCCTCTTCAGCGCCCAACACTTTGGCTTCAAACTCCTTCAGTTCCGGTGTGATAAACCGTTCTGCATTGACCAGCGTCTGCTTCCGGATATAATGGTACGGGACCAGGTGAAGATTGCTTTTGGTCACTTCAATATAATACCCGAAGACCTGATTGTATCGAACCTTCAAAGAGGTGATCCCCGTCTTCTTCCTCTCCTCCGCTTCCAGCTGAAGAATCCATCCCTTCCCTTCCTTTCCGATCTCTCTTAGTCCATCCAGTTCTTTGTCGTAATAGGGTTTGATAATCCCCCCCTCTTTGAGGGTCAGGGGCGGTTGTTCGACGATGGAGGATTCTAGGAGTTGAGAAAGATCATGAAATTCATCAATCTCGGATGCGAACGCTTTGATAATGTGAGAGGCAAATGTCTGAAGAATGCTTTTCAGAGCGGGTAAGTGTTGAAGCGAATTCTTTAATCCGACGAGATCACGGGCATTCGCATGTCCGAGATAGATCCGGGAGGTCAACCTTTCGATATCCTGAATTCCCTTTAAAGACTCCCGGAGTTGTTTTCTTTCAATCTTCTTCTCCTTCAGTTCCGAAACTCCCTCGAGACGTCGTTCGATTTCCCGGATATCCATCACAGGATAATTTAGCCATTGCTTCAGTTTCCGGCTTCCCATAGCGGTCATCGTTTCATCGAGGACCCAGAAAAGAGAACCTTTCTTTCCCTGCTCAAAGAGCGATTGGGTGAGTTCCAGATTTCTTTTCGTCACCTCGTCGATCACCATAAAATCCTGGACCTGATAAAAAGAGATGGGCTGGATGTGGGAGAGAGGTTTTTTCTGATTCTCCTCTGCATAGCGAAGAACCATCTCTACGGCGAGGGCAGCCAATGGAGCCTTTTGGAGGATTGCATCCCCCTCGATTTTATCGAGGGATGGGAAAGAATCGAATTGGGAATCCTCTAAAAAGTTGATCAGATCATTCTCAAAACTCTTTTTAAATCCTTCAAAACAGGGATGTTCCTGAAATTGCTTGAGCGATAAAATCTCTTTGGGTTCGTTCCGAAGGGCTTCGTTGATAAATGACTCAAATCCTGAGATCTGAGAGGCCTTCAATTCGCCCGTGGAAATATCCAGGAAGGCAATTCCGAAGACCTCCCCTTCGGCGCAGAATCCCATCAGGTAATTATTCTCTCCGGTCCCCAAATGGATCGCCTCCATCGCCAGACCCGGGGTGAACACCCGGACCACCTCCCTCTTCACAATTCCCTTGGCAAGCTTCGGATCTTCCACTTGGTCGCAGAGGGCGACTTTGTAGCCTTTTTGCAATAGTTTGGAGATATAGGTTTCAGCAGTAAAGTAAGGAACCCCGCAGAGGGGAACGCTCTCCTTCTGCCCCTTATCCCTTGATGTCAAAGCAATGTCCAGTTCCAGGGAGGCCACACGGGCATCCTCAAAGAACATCTCGTAAAAGTCCCCCAACCGGAAAAAGAGGATGGCATCAGGATACTGGCTCTTGATCTGCAGGTACTGATTGATCATGGGGGTTAGAGGTTTCATCTTCGCGGTCAACGGGTTAAGGTTACGAAGCCGGTTTCGTTTAGGGTTGAAAAATGGACAATGAACGATGGACGATGAACAATGAACAAAAGAGGACGAACTGTTCATCGTTCATAGTTTAACGTTCAACGTCTTAACGAAACTGGCATCTTTATCGTTACCTTTGGACTATACACTCTTATTTTTTAAATAATTTAACAGAATCTTTTCGGGTTGTAAAATGGAAAAGGCTTAAAAAAGTTCGGAGTTCGCACTAGGGAGTTCGGAGTTAAAGAATTGAAATGAACGTTTGAGTTTAGGTTAGATGAAAGTCAAGAATGGAAATAGAAACGCTACTTAGGGTTACTCAAGAATTGAGAATCATCACTCCGAACTACCTGCCTGCGCGTAGCCCCGCCTGCCGAAGCCTCGTGCGGCGGGCAGGCGCTTCGGCGAAGGCAGGCGAACTCATTACTCCGAACTATCAAGGAAAGAGCGGAAATACATCGAGGCCCATCGTTTCAGGGTATCCCAGCATAATATTCATATTCTGGATGGCTTCGCCGGATGCCCCCTTGACTAAATTGTCAATGGCAGTAACGACCACGACCCGGCCATCCGATTCGCTCACATTGACTCCAATATCACAATAATTAGAGCCTCTGACATCTTTTGTATTGGGGAGTTTCCCCTTAGGGTAAATTCGGACGAAAGGCTCCCCCTGATAGCATTCCGCAAAGGTGTCCAACACCTCTTCCGTTTTCATCTTTTTCTTGAGGTGGACATAGAGAGTCGTCAAAATTCCCCGATCCATGGGAATGAGATGGGGAATAAAAGTCACCGTCACCTTTTTCTTGACCATCTCACT
>JBFMAE010000290.1:0-4993 GCA_040756085.1 Thermodesulfobacteriota bacterium
CAAAGTTATCAATAACGACTGCCCCGAAGGGGCCCCCTCTTCCGGGCGAAGTCCCGGACGAGGCGTAGATTCTTACACATTAAAATCTGAGAATTTTCTTCTAACATTTTTCCCCCCTCACCCTCTCCCCGCTGGGGAGAGGGTGAGGGGAAATTTCAAATATGTTTGGATAGCATTTAACAGTTAGCAATAATAAAATGATAGATATAAGAATACAAACTTCATTAAATTAAAGTTCATTGATAATTGTTAATTTTGCATTGCTAATTTTGCAATGATTATTCTACTGGATATTCGATCACCTCACCCAGATAATTACGCAACAGGAGAATCTTCCCTTGCCTCTTCACATCATCCGGGAGGATCGGTACCTTCCCCTTTCCCCCTGGCAGGTCAATCACATAGTAAGGGATCGCCATCCCGGAGGTATGGCCACGTAATCCAGCCATAATTTTTAACCCCTGATCGACAGAGGTAAGAAAGTGACCGGTTCCCTGCACCGAATCCATCTGGTGAATGTAATAAGGCCGCACTCGAATGGTTAAAAGTTTTTGCATCAATTGCTTCATGACAGATAAATCATCATTCACACCGTTTAACAGGACGGTCTGGTTTCCCAGTGGGATACCTGCATCGGCGAGTCTGGCGCAGGCTTCAGTGGATGGGGGGGTAATTTCGAATGGATGATTGAAATGGGTATTCAAATAGAGCGGATGGAAGCGTTTCAGCATCCGGCAGAGGCGTAATGTGATCCGCTCCGGGAGGGTCACCGGCATACGGGTGTTGATTCTGATCATTTCCAGATGAGGTACCTTGCGCAACCTTTCAAGTAAGTCCTCCAGCACTTCATCAGAGAGTAATAACGGATCACCCCCGGAGAGAATCACATCACGGATGGCAGGTGTTTTCTCAATATAGTTTAAACCAGCGTCCATTGAAGTATTTGTGTTAAGCGCCCCTTGGCATCCGATCTTCTGTTTTCTCATACAGAATCGGCATAGGGTGGGGCAGGTGGACGACACCAGCAACACGACCCGGTCGGGATAACGATGGATGAGTCCCGGCACCGGAGTGAGTCCCTCCTCGTTGAGAGGATCATTGGAGAAGTAGCCCTCTTTCAATTCAGCCGGGTCAGGGATGCACTGGCGCCATATAGGATCGCCTGCTTCCCGTATCAGACTGAGATAATATCGGGTAATCCGCATGGGATAACGCTCAACCACTGGTCTCAGTGATTCAACGTCAATGGGGTAATGATCGGCCAACTCTTCCAGACGGGTGATGGTTGTGGTGAGAGCCTTTTGCCAGCGTTCCATCTCTCTCTGTTCCTCAAATCCCCCCATCCTCCCGAAGCTGTGAAATAATTCGTGGAGTAGGGCAGGGAAGAAAGCGAAGCTTATTTCTCCACAATCTTAACCTTCATCTCCGTTCTCTCAATGGGGTTATCCATTTTGTCCCTCGGCTGGTTGACGATCTTGTCTGCCACGTCCATTCCTGAAACGACTTCGCCAAAAACGGTATATTGCCGGTCGAGGAAAGACGAGTCAACCACGCAGATAAAAAACTGCGAACCCGCACTATCAGGATCCGAAGCCCTTGCCATGGAAAGAGCACCTCTTTTGTGCGGTTTGGGATTAAACTCCGCTTTGATCGTATAACCGGGGCCACCCAGTCCATGATTTGATTTATCCAGTTGTTTTGAGTTGGGATCGCCCCCCTGAATCATGAACCCCGGGATTACCCGGTGGAAGGTGGTCCCATCATAAAAGCCTTTTTTAGCCAGTTCAATGAAGTTGTTCACATGATTCGGCGCCACCTCGGGGAAGAATTTGAGTTCTATCTTTCCAAACTTTGTCTCAATCGTGGCTCTCGTCTCAGACATTTTCTTGATCTCCTTCGGTTTAAAAATTCTATTTTTGACCTCGCTATGAACCAGATTAATGAATAGCAAAAGCAGAGCCAATCCAAGGCCCGTGGTATGAAATCTTATATAACCTAATCCTTTCATATCTCTATAATTATTTTTTACTAACATCAATATTTGAGGATGTCAATTTCAATTAAGGGAAATATGGCTCTCATGACCCAATCGGCATGGATTCTCCACAGGAAAAATTAATTCTTGAACAGAATTGAAAAAGATAGCAAAATAGACCAAACGCTGGAACCTCTCAAACCTCTCATGACGACGAAAAACATTCCAACCATATATCCCGTCTATTTGATTTATGGACCCGAAGAATACCTCATCCATGAAGGGATTCAGAAATTATTGAACCGAACCCTTTCTCCCAAAGATAAAGGACTGAATCTCCATTTCTTCAGCGGAGAGGAGCATAGCGGCCAAGAAATCGTCCGGACTGCGCAGACCCTCCCCATGTTCTCTCGATACCGTTTTATTCTGGTCAGTGAGGTGGATCATATGGATGAGGAGAATGTGGAGATTTTGTTGAAATATATCCAAAATCCTTGTCCCACTACCTGTTTTGTAATGTCTGCTCAGACACTGGGATTCTGGAAAAGGCATCGAGCAGAGATAGAACGGATGGGAAAGGTGGTGGAATGCATTCGATTAAAGGGGAAGGCCTTAGTTTCCTGGCTCCAGAATAAGATGGAAGAAAAAGGGAAAACCCTCTCAGAGGATGCTGCGGAGTATTTGATCGAAGTGACAGGAGATCACCTTTACGACCTTGAAAATGCTCTGGAGAAGGTATTTTTAAGTGTGGGGGGAAAAAAAGCCATCGAACTGTCTGATGTTGAAGGGATCACCTCGGAGGTCAAAATCAGCACGGTCTTCGATTTAACCCAGGCCATCAGCCATCAGGATTTAGAGAGAGCCCTTGGGATTTTGGAGAAGACAGTGGAATCGAAAACCATCTCCTTCAAAAAAGAGGAGGAGAGCTCAAAGATGGATGATCCCGTCCCGCTTCTTTTAAGCATGATGGCTCGGCAATACCGACTCATCTGGAGGGTTAAAGAAATGATCTCCAGTCAACGTGGAGTGGATGGGATAGCTAAGGACCTCAGAATGTCACAATGGGTGGTGAGAAATTTGATCCAGCAGGGGAAGAATTTCACGGAATCCTCCCTGCGCGAGTCAATTTTGAAATGCCATCGAACAGATTTAGCTATCAAGAGAGGACGAGGGCCCAAGGAACTTCTCATGGAGAAGTTGGTGATCGATCTCTGTCGGCCGGATAATAAATAAAAAGTAGGGGCGTTAAATTTAACGCCCCTACGCTGTTTTAAGAGCGTTGACTTCCCGGGTCAGCCGGGAGATTTTTCTGGCAGAGGTATTTTTGTGGAAGACACCCTTGGTGTGGGCCTTCTGGATAAAAGGGATGGCTTTCAACAGAGCCTTCTGGGCACCTTCAGCATCTTTTTCCCTAATAGCCATCGTCACCTTTTTGACAGACGACTTCACCGTTGACCTGATGTGGAGATTTCGGAGCCTCCTTTTTTCATTCTGCCTGGCACGTTTAATGGCAGATAAATGGGTAGCCAAAATTTATCCTCCTTTCTTCCCCCACACCCCATCCCTCTCCCCTGCCTACCGCAGGCAGGCACCTGGGGAGAGGTCGCTGACGCTCCATAGCTTTAGCGACGGAGCGGGAAGGGTGAGGTAAACATTGATTTTTTTAACATTTTGGGATAGCGTGTGTCAAGTTTTACAGATGAAGAATTACCCGAATGATAACGAATCTCCCGAATTGGGGTTTATTCGCCACATTCGCTGTAATTCGTTTTATTCGCCTTATGTTTGAAACCCATCGGATCACCAGAGCCGCTACCACCATTGGAATGGGAACTTTACTCAGCCGTATCTTGGGTTTTCTGAGGGATATGGTTATCGCCCATTTTTTCGGGGCTGGGATGGCTGCCGATGCTTTTTTTGTGGCTTTCCGGATTCCTAACCTTTGGAGGCGATTGGTGGGAGAGGGGTCTTTAACCATCTCTTTCATTCCTGTCTATACGGAATACCTTACCAAGCGGTCGGAGGAAGAAACTCGGGAGGTCACCCATGTCGCCTTCACCATCGCCGGGGTTGTGTTATCGATCCTGACGCTCTTCGGTATTCTTTTCTCACCGATTTTGATCCAGATCATCGCCCCGGGATTTATCCGAATTCCAGAGAAATTCCAGCTGACCGTCACACTCAACCAGATCATCTTCCCTTACCTTTTTTTCATGGGGCTCTTTGCCCTCTGCATGGGGATCCTGAACTCCCATCGGCATTTCTTTGCGCCAGCAATCGCTCCGATCTTTCTCAATATCTCCATCATCGTTTCGGTTTTCCTCTTTTATCATGCCTTCGAAAGACCGGTGATGACGTTGGCCATGGGTGTTCTGGCCGGAGGGGTGATCCAGTTTCTCTTCCAGGTTCCCTTTTTATTGAAAAAGGGGATCAGCTTCCGATTCAATTTGAACTTCCGACATCCGGCCATCAAGCGCATCGGTTCCCTGATGGTCCCGGGCCTTATCGGAACTGCAGTCTATCAACTCAATGTATTTATCGACACGATCTTCGCCTCCTTCCTCCCCAGTGGAAGTGTCTCCTATCTCTTCTTTGCGGACCGGTTGATGGAATTTCCACTGGGAATTTTTGCCATTGCCATCGGAATGGCGGCACTCCCGAGCCTTTCAGGATTGGTCGCTCAGGGAAAGCTGGAAGAGATGAAAGAGACACTCTTCTTCACCTTTCGACTGGTCTCGTTCATCAGCATTCCTGCCATGGTGGGGCTGATTGCCTTGAAGACCCCTATCGTCAGTCTTCTTTTCCAGCGAGGTCTGTTTGATTATTCCGCCACTGAAATGACGGCCAAAGCCCTCCTTTTCTATTCTGTTGGTCTCTGGGCCATTGCCGGGTCGAGAACGGTGGTCCCTGCCTTCTATTCACTCCAGGATACGTGGGCCCCCTTAAAGATCGCTTTAATATGTCTTGGCGCCAATGTCATCTTCAACGCAATCTTCATCTATCCGTTGAAGCATGCCG
>JBFMAE010000291.1:0-8052 GCA_040756085.1 Thermodesulfobacteriota bacterium
CCTGAGCCCGACAGAGATAGGCCTGGTAATATATGGGTATTTGGAAAGCAGGTAGGAACACAAGAGATTTATATAAAGCTCAAGATTGCGCAGGTTGGTAAGGAGAAGATTGCAAAGTGTTTATCATTCCATGCTGCAAATTTTCCGCTGTGTTACCCATTCCGTGCGGAGGAAAGGAAGGATGGAACATGAAAGGTATTTGCCCAAATTGCGAAAAAGAAACTGAGCTTGAGTTGATTCAAAAAGTTGAAGATATTAAAGTCCGTGGTGAAGTAATTAAGGTTGATGTGAAATATTATAAATGCAAGCGCTGTGGGGAAGAGTTTGAGGATCCCCGCTCGGATGAAGACCCTCTCGACAAGGCTTATAGAGAGTACCGCCGTCGTCACGAGATGATGCAGCCCGAGGAAGTTCGCGATTTTCGAAAGAGGTTCGGACTAACCCAAAATGAGATGAGCCGCCTCCTGGGGTGGGGGGGAGCAACGCTAAGCCGTTATGAAAACGGAGCTCTCCAAGACGAAACCCATGAAAAGGTTTTGCGCTTGGCTATGGACCCCCGGAATCTTCTAAAATTGATAGAAGAAAGTCCAGATGCTCTTCCTAAGGAGAAAAGGGATCGCCTTATTAATGAACTTAGGGCAGCGGAAGAGGAAACCTTCTCCCTCGAGATGATCTATGAGGAGCGTTTCGGGAAGTACGAAGCAGATGAGCTAAGTGGTTATAGGAGGCTTGATCTTGCCAAACTTTTCAATGCCATTTTGTATTTCTGTAAAGGTGGAGTTCTGAAAACCAAACTGAATAAACTTCTCTTTTATGCAGACTTTAAGCACTTTAAAGACTATGCTATATCCATCACGGGTGCCCGTTATGCTCATATTCCTTTTGGCCCGGCCCCTGACAAGTATGCTCTTTATTTTGCGGCACTTCTTGAAAATGGTGCAATCGACGTCAAAGAGTATGTCTATTCTGAGGAGGTTATAGGCGAGGAATTCATTTCAGTTAAAGAACCTGACCTTTCCCTATTCTCTGACAGCGAATTGAAAATCCTGGCTACCGTAAAAGAACACTTCAAGGACTTTAACGTTAAAAAGATAACCGATTTCTCCCATGATGAAGAAGCCTATAAGAAGACCGCACCGGGGGACATAATATCTTATGAATATGCTAATGAATTAAAGCTTTAGGAAATTCGAAATAAATATGGAAGGAGGTGAAAATAGTTGGCCAAGAATCCACCACCGGGAGATGATCATAGGCACGGCCAGGTGACTGATCGGTCCCAGACCTACAATCCCCGCAATGATCGTTGGGTAAAGAGAGACACCCATACAGGAAGATTTATGGATCAGAAGTCAGATCCGAAACCTTTCAAAGGCGTCAGAAAAGAAAAATAGAACTGGAAAAAGAGTAAGCGCATCGGCAGAGATAGCACCAAACGGGAACCCATCTCCAATTACCCCCACTTACCCCCCACAAAACTGCCATTCAATCTATTTCATATCCAGGATTTCTCTCTTCTCCTCCTCCATCTCATCCAGAATTTCCTGATCCAGAGTTCCCTCATCAAAAAATCCTTTTGCGAGGGTTAAGGCATGCTCGATTAAGAGAAGGGCTTCTTCCTTTTTCCCTTTACTTTGGCAAACCAGCGCAAGTCCTTCATAACCATCATGGTGTTCTGGTTCAGCAAGAATGAGTTGCTCAAACTTTTTCTCAGCCCCTTTCAGGTCACCCGATCTCAGCATCCTCATACCTTCTTGCCACCAGTCGTCGTCATCCTCTTCGTGGGCCCGAATGTCAGGGTGTCTTTGTTTTAATTTGCCTAAAAACCTTTCAATTCTGGGGTCTGATTTTCTTTTTTCGCTCCCTTCTTGGTTTTCATCGATTTGGATATCTTCCAAAAGCTGAGCGATCTTTCCCGGTTTCCGGGATTTGAATTCTTTCAGAATCTTGCAGTAACGGTCGAGAGGAAAAGGCTTCTCCTCCTTAAGGATATAAAAGATAAATCTTATCAGGATGTTACTGAGAAGGTGAATGGCCTCATGTCGGCTCCACTTGTTCTTAAGCATTGCATTATAGAATTGGAAAGCCTCGATGGGGTTAGGGTCTTGAACCTGCTTCTCCGCAATGGCGTGGAGCGTCACATGTAAAAAGGGGTTCACCTCCGTCTCAGGGTCATATTCGTGGTTGGCCAGGGTATCAGCAAATTCAAACTGATTGAAATACTCGTCAGAATGGTCGAGCATGATCTTTCCCAGGCGCTGTTCCTCCTCGGTTAAGCTCTGTAACTCGCCGTTTTGAGCCTTTTTCCAGATTTCATGGAAATGTTCGCGATTTATCTCTCGAAACGTTTTAAATATGGAATCATCCATTTCGTTCCCCAACCCGTCCTCAATCACTTTGTCTTTTGACTGAAAAATTCAAGCAGATATTATGGTCTCGCTTTAAACGTTCAGCGATTCATCCTTTTTTGTTAACTCCGCAATCCGCATTCCGCATTTGAATGCGCCAACTTTTTTATGGATGACACGTTCTCTCTTCAAGAAATAGATTCTAAAAACTCTTGTGGGGTAACAATCCTGCATGAAATCCCATTGGCTTTCAGTCTGTCCTGCGAAAGACTAAGCAAGTCCTCGTCTCCCGTGACCAGGAATTCGGCCCCAACCTCTTTACACAAAGAGAGATAATGGTCATCCTTGGGGTCCCTTGATAAAACCACATGGGTTGAAATTGAAATAGACTTTGCCAAAGCTAATAATTGTTCGATTTTATCCCGGATAAACGAGCGCTGGTCTTCGGAAAGTTTTTTTGAGAGCCCGGATAAGACTCCCAGCAATTCTTTGGCGATGGCTTGTGATAAATAGACTTCATGGTCTTCCAGGGCTCGAACGAATGCCTCCAGAGGCTTTCCCCCAAACGCAGCTGAAATGATTACGTTGGCATCCACAACCACCTTAGCCATAGATCTTCTTTCTGGCTTGGTCGAGTGCCTTCAGGGCTTCCTTTTTTGAAACCCCTGCTTCGCTTAGAACCCTTCCAATTTCCAAAAGGATGATCTCCGGGCTATTTTTCTCGACAGGGGTAAGGCGGGCGATCGGTCTTTTCCGCTTCATCACCACAATCTCACTCCCTTCATTTAAATACTTCACCACATCCTCTTTGAATTCTCTGACACCGACAAATTTCATGTTCGCCACCTCCGAAATAAATGTTACCACAAATGTGGGAATAATGCAAACCCCGTATATCCCCGCCCTAAAGGACCGCGCTTTTCTTTATCATCAGATTTGAAATCGTCTTCATCGCTACTCTGAAGGCCGGGGCTTTCGGGATTATACGGGGCAAAGGGGTCTCAATACGGGCTTTGGAAAAAGACAAGGAATATTGGGAGTTGAAAAGACGGGGGAATTTATAGAACTTGACTTCAAAATGAAGTCAGAAGTGACTGCTTTGCTTGATGGTTTGTGACTCAATAACCCAATGACCCAATTACTCAATGACTAAATAATGCCCAACTTTTTTAGGGATGGTACTATCGTATAATTTTTGACATCTGAAGATGTAACCCCGGAACTTTCCTGAGTCTTGAGCTTTACGCTTCGCTCTATGCCCTTGGCGCTATGCTTCAGGGCAGGGCCAACTTTTTTATGGATGACACTGGAGCTTTCTATTACAAAATCTTTTTCGATTTTGAGAAGGGACAAAATTACAGGTGGAACATTCTTCTTAGAATTGACTTGAGTACTTCTATATCTTTTGCCTCCAATGTTCCTAACTTCCTTATAATAAACCGTTTTTCAATTGTGGCCTGTTTGCTGAGTCGAATATATGACTCAGCAAGGAGACCACTTTTTTGCCAGTCCGGGATTTTATAATCAGTTTCAGTTAGGTATTCTTGAGTGGTAATCCTTGCGAGAAGAACATCCTGGTCACCGGAATCATATAAGACAATGGCTGGCCTTTTAGATATACCCTGAAGATCAGTGTGCGGAAACCCGATAAGAACGATATCACCCAACTCATAACTTGTCATAGATCGTGTCTTTTTCCGAATATCCTTTCAGAAACTGAGACATCGACATCTTATCCCATGCTGCCTCTTCATCATCAACGAGAAGCACCACCTTGATCTTTGAATCCGATTTTAGTTTTCCTTTCAAATCTTCAGGGATCGAGAGATGCCCGTCCGGTAAAACTTTTCCTTCATATTCATAAGCTTTCATTTTTCTCTCCTAAGCGATTTTGTGATTATTATATCACATCTTGGATATTCAATGCTAAATTACTCGATGACTAATGACCGAATGACCCGATGATCTAATAACCTTATTGAATTCCGAATTCTACAATCCCTGGCCCGCGGAGCAAACTTCACTTGCCGCAATCTGAAATCTGTAATTGAAATAGGCCAACTTTTTAGGGATGACCCCATAACCTTACTGACTTCAAAATGAAGTCAGAAGTGACTGCTTTGCTTGATGGTTTGTGACTCAATCACCCAATGACCCAATTACTCAATGACTAAATAATGCCCAACTTTTTTAGGGATGACACCTCTTGTTCTGGAATTTGTCAAATGTCAAGGGCAGACCCGGTGCCCCATGCCTACGCTTCTGTAATTTGCTCAATCTGAAGGGCCAACCCCATGGGATTTACAGGCCCTGTTCCTCCAAGCGATGATACTCGCATTCCTCAGCCAAAAAGCAGACCTCGCATCCTAAGTTCCCGAGTCTTCTGCTGCAATACATGTTACCTACATACCAGAGGTAGTCCAGCATTATCGGAGGTTCCTTGATGCCAAGTTCGTCAAAGGTAACCAGATTTCTGATTTCAATTGCATATGCAATCTCAGACCCCTGAAATATTTAAAGAATTCCTCTTCAGATAAACCCGAATATGCCCCAAACATATCCCAAATTCTATAAGGAGAGTCCTGATGGATTGTAGAAGCATCAAATACACCGGTAATTTTCTTCACAGGCGATGTTGAGTATATGAAAACCTTACAACGGCCAGCTTTATTAAAAATTTTTCTTCTGAATTCGTATTTCTTTAGGCCGGACTTAATAAGATCTGCATATTTTGGTTTAATGGAAAGTAAAACGTTCATCCAAGCCCCCCATTTTCAATATTTGTTGATATCCTTCAAATATTTTGAAATATTTCACTACGTCAAATAACCTAAAATCTGTTTTGAACTCAGCAATGACCTTTCGGCAAGATTCCGATCGATCGACCTGCTTTCTTTATAATCTGCGTCATTTCTTAATTTCCTCAGTTTGTCGAGAACCCGTCCAACGTTTTGTTCGTTCTTATTGCTTGAATTCTTATATTCACTTATCACCTTCCAATGGACATCTCCTCCAGTATATTGCTTATAACCTTTTCTATTCCTTGCGATGCAGAACACACCGTAATATGATCTACTAATGGAAGATCGAAAGCAAGATTCTTCCGTCCGATTCAGAAGATCTTCAGCTAAGTAAATATAATCCTTCCAGTCGAAGCTCATAAGGGTTCTTCTATTATGTTCAATCTCCCTTTTGTTTCCTTCATCCTCGTAAGAAACCACTCCTCAGCGAGCCTATTTTCAAGTCTTACCGCTTCTTCTGAGGTGAAAGTAGATCGGATAATAACAAAAAGCTCATCCCAATTTTCCTGGGGATCATGATGCAGTTCCAGAGAAATTTTCACGTCTTCTCCAAAAATGGAAATTATATGTTCTTTTGCCTCCTTCAATATAGGATACAGGTACTTGTACCTCTCCAAGAATCCTTCAATCTTCTTTTTTTGGTGTTCAGAGATATCGTATATGCCCTTGACCTCATTGAATAACGAAGTAACTGCAAATGTCCTGGTTGCTTCTCCCTCTCTTTCCAAGGAATCTAATATTTTGTTGGTGTCTTGCGCCAAGCTTTCGGATAATTCTCCATTTTTAGAAACTCTGGAGTGAAATACACAAGTTTGGCCACATTCAAATCCGATCTCTATTAATTTAACTATGTAATCTTCACGTCTCAAAGGTTCAATTCTTTTACTTTTGATAATCCCCCGACCGAGGGCAGGATGCATGATTGCCTCCCCTTCCTTTAAGGCATCCCAAAACATTTCATGTAACCCGATTTCCCAAGCCATAATTTTCAAATATGCGTCATAGCGATCAAATGTTTTGGAAGATAGATACTTTTGGGCTACTTCTCCAATTACTATGTCGTGAAGATGAGTCGCCGCTTTTATAATGTATTCTCTGTCCTGAAGTCTTTCTAAGAGATTAATTGGAACCGCTGAAAGCCCGTAATACGCTCCAAAAAGTCCACCCAAAAAGACTGCAATAGTATCTGTATCGCTTCCCAACATGTTAACGGCTCTAAGGATACCTTTTTGGGGGTTTTCAATGTATTTAATAAAAAGGTAGATTGCAACCAGCACGGTGGAAATTCCAGAGCCCTTATAGGCTTCACTCAATGCCCCCGTTATTTTATAATATTCTTCATCATCGAGGTTGATTTTTTCATTGATTTCTTGCAGATACTCAATTGCTTCGTTTCGTGTTTTCTGAAAGACATCTTTGAACTTCATTCCATTTAAGGGGTCTTTGTCCCACTCATATACCCATTTTTGAATTAGATCATCCCCTTTAAATGAGTTAGAAAAGCTGTTCACGGTCTCGCAGAGATAATCTAAGAAGGTTTTGTTTGTGATCTTTGCTTCTTTTAACAAAAAGTTTACTGCTGATGCGAAGATAACGCTTCCCAATATCGCACGAGGATGCCCGTGCGTTATAATGGAGTTAATAAAAGCGTCTCTGTAGAGCCTTTTCTCATTATTGAAATTAACGAGAGCTATAGGCAAAACCCTCATGGCGGCGCCGTTAGCTCCAGCCGCTCTGTAAGATATCTCCTTCGTGAAATAAAAATTATTTGTCCAATCTTTTGTGGTTTGATTTAGCTTCCTTGCAGCGGTCTTTATAGTCTTGCCGCCACCTCTTTCATAGTGAAGCCATAAAGGCAGTTCGAAATAGGCGAATTCATTTGGGTCGAAGTCTCCAAGCTCATCGATACATCGATACACTGCAAGACTGAGTTGCGTGTCGTCTGAATACTCCCCCCCCTTAATAATTTCTCTGTATCCCCAAAATTTACCACCCACAACTTTTTGCCATGGGACATAATTTTCCAAATATCTTCTCCCAAAGCGCTTTTCCACCTCTCTTGGATACCTACCAAATTCTGTAGGCCATCCCAACGCATCCCCTACTGCACTAAAAGTAAAAGCCCCTTTAAATTTTTCGAGGGTTGTTGAATTGATATTATTTTCTGATTTCATAATCTTATCTCCCTACCGTAAAATGTGCTTTAAACCAACGAATGTCATTCAAATAATACTCTACTGAATAGTTGCCTTCATTCAAATTGACAATTTGGAGGCTTGGCCAATGCCAATATGTACTCACCTTTTCAAAATCTGTTTTGTCTTCGGAAATTATGTTCCCTTCATTATCTAACCAAACAATTTTAGCTTGGCTGCAAGCGGTTGCATATATATTTGCTAGGAGGGTTACTCTTGAGCAAAGTCTCTTGGAAAAATTTCTTTCATCTTGCAATTGCAAGGTGCCAACATTTTCATTTGTAATTTGTTGGGAAGTTAATTTGAAGTCATTCACTAATGCAAAGCCTATAGAAAAAAGGTCTCTTTCAACCCTAAATGTTGGGTGATTAGCTTCTCCCCAAAGCCGCTGGCCTTCCCTTAAGCTGGCCTCACTTATAAATGAAATTCCTTTAACATATTTCAGAGGAATTTGATCAGGGACAAGACATTCAGCTTGCACATTTCTATGCCATCGCTGTTTAGGCACACGGCTTCCAGATAAGTGGGCCATTATCGTTTCAAAATCAACTAAATTCAATCCTAATAAGCCTTGCTCCCGTTGGTGCCCATCTGTTGTCTTAGTCGCATTTGTATCTGTGAAAAATACACCGTCCCATAGAGCAACGCTCGGATCTAAAATGAAATAGCAAATATGAGAGCTTTGTGGATTCCTGCCTTCAGAAGTTT
>JBFMAE010000292.1:0-11157 GCA_040756085.1 Thermodesulfobacteriota bacterium
ATAACCATATCATCATGCCTGTGGCCAATGAGAGGGATAAGGAGACGGAAGTCCTGTGGGGAATCGCTGATTTTGAGAAACGGTTCCACCGGAAACCGGAAGCCATGTGGCTTCCGGAGACCGCTGTGGATTATAGGACGCTTCAGGTCCTGGTCAAATACGGAATGCAATACCTCATCCTGAGTCCATTCCAGGCTCTGAGGGTCAGGCCTTTTGGGGGCAAGAAATGGACCGATGTTTCTCAGGGAAAGATCGATCCAACAAAACCCTATCGTTGTTTCGTCAAGGATTCATCGGGAAAGAAAGTTTTGGACCAGTTTATTGACATCTTTTTTTATGATGGGATGATCTCCAAAGAGGTGAGTTTCGGAGATCTTTTAAAAAATGGAAATATCTTCTGTGAACGATTCGCCAAGGCCTACCAACCGTTGAAGAAAGGAGCTCAACTCATCCACATAGCGACCGATGGAGAGACCTACGGACATCACAAGAAATTTGGTGACATGGCCCTGGCCTATGCACTGAGAGAAGGGTTTGCTTCACATGGATTTGAGATCACCAACCATGGGGCCTTTCTAAAAAGATTTCCTACGGTTTATGAAGTGGAGATCGATGAAGGGCCGAAAGGGGAAGGGACTTCGTGGAGTTGTGCTCACGGGGTAGGCAGGTGGAAGGAGGACTGCGGTTGCAGTACAGGAGGGAAACCCGGGTGGAATCAAAAGTGGAGAAAACCCCTGAGGGAAGCCCTCGACCTTCTAAGAGATGAACTCTGTCTGATCTTCGAAAGGGAAGGAAAGAGGATCTTTAAGGATGTGTGGAAAGCACGAAATGGCTATATCGAAGTGATTCTGGATCGCTCCTCCGATGGAATGAAGGGATTCTTTGAACGCTATGGGAGCGAAGACCTCGGTGAGAAGGAGAAGATCAAAGGGCTCAAACTCCTGGAGATGCAGAGGCATGCCTTACTGATGTACACGAGCTGTGGTTGGTTCTTTGCCGATTTAGCAGGACTGGAGACGGTTCAGATCCTTCAATATGCAGGGAGAGCCATCCAGTTGGCAGAAGCTTTGGCCGGTCACGAGATCGAGAAGAAATTCCTTGAGCGTCTTTCTGGAGCAAAGAGTAACCTTCCTGAAATAGGTAATGGCCGTGAGATTTACGAGCGCCTTGTCAGGCCAAGATACGTCACTCTGGATAGGGTGGTGAACCATTTTGCAATCTCCTCCCTGTTCGATGGCAAAGAAAAGGAAAAGGAGGGAAAGGTCTTCTGTTATAGGGTGGAGAGGATGAACTATGAAAAGATTGATAAGAACAATAGCCTACTGGTTCTTGGACAGGTGAGGGTGACTTCTGAGATCATACCGGAGCCAAAGGAATTTCTATTTGGATTGATCCCTTCTGCAAAAGATATTTTTAAAACCTGGGTTTCAGAATACAGGGATATCCTCCATTTTGGTACTTTAAGGGAAAGGGGCCTCGAGCTCTTGGGGAGGAGTGAGGAAGAGATGAGCAAAGCCCTCACTTCAATCTTAGGAAATGGTATCTTTACGATCCGGGATACCTTTAAGGAAGAGAGGCAGACCATCTTTCAGAAGCTCATTGAGAGAGAGCTGAGTGAACACCGCCGGATTTATGCCGACCTTTTTGAGAGGACCAGACAAACGGTGGAGTCTTTAGCCAGAGAAGGTCTGGAGATCCCCTATGAGATTCATGTCGCTGCGGAAGTGACGCTCAGCAATCGATTATTAAACGAGGTCGATGAGTTGGAAAGAGATTTTAAGGGAACCATAGAAAAGGGGGAGATAGATCGAATCATTGAGGAGGCAAAACATCATGGTTTTCAGCTAAGAAAGAAGGAACCCAGCCTCATCTTGAACAAAATGCTGAATGAGAAGATGAGACTCCTTCAAAATACTAAAGGTTCTGATCTCTCCGGTCAGATAGAGGGAATTGAAGAGATGATCACCCTTCTCGATCGAGTGGAGAAGTGGGGTTTTGAACTCTCGACAGAAGAGGCCCAGAACATCATGGATGAGATGCTGGATGAGTACATCGGGAACCTTGAAAAGAGTTGGTGGGGGGATGGCGCCGGAAAGCCCCTTCCTCCCCATTTGATCACCCTTGCAGAGAAGTTAGGCTTCGATGCGGAAAAATTTTCAAATCTGATCGGTGAACAGGGATGAAGGATGAAGAAAATTTTAAGTGAGGGTGGACTGGTCGAACATGTGAAGAAATATAAAGATATTAAATTGGTTTAGAATGAAAGGGTTCCAGGGGTCAAGGATTCGAGGGTTCAAGAATTAGAGACAAAAAATATTTTTTTTGACTTTTATAGGCCCGCATAAATCCCTTGAGGAAACTCCTTCGGATTCCCCCAGAAAATACATCTGGTAGGGCAGATCGCATAACATGTGGGGATCTCATTCCTCCCTCGTTTTTCAACGCAGAGGTCGCACTTCACTGCCTTCGTGACTTCATGATTAAACTGCATGACACCCCAAGGGCAGGCCTGTACACAGCAGGTTCCACAGGTGATACACCTCTTCGCCTCCTGAACTGCCACTCTCTTCGTAAACCCCTTTTGGACTTCACTGAAGTTCTTTACACGCTTTTTGACTTCTAAGTAAGGCATTTGAGCCCGAGTGGTTGGATCGTATTTCTCTTTCTGAGGTTCTGTGATTGCTTTCAATTCTATCTCTCTACCCAATCGGAGATCCTGGCCTCTTATATAGCGGTCAATGGAAATGGCTGCCTGTCTTCCATCGGCAATGGCCTCGATCACGCTTTTAGGACCTCTTGCCGCATCTCCCCCTGCGAAGATATCCGGATCATCAGTTTGAAGTGTCAAGGGATCAACGTTCATGGTTCCCCACTCGGTCAATGTACAGGCGCATTCGGGCGTCAAGCAACACCAATCCGATTCTTGCCCCAAGGCTGTGATCACAGCATCGACTTTAACCCTAAATTCAGAGCCAGGGATAGGTTCGGATTTGCTCCGGCCGCTCTCATCTGGTTCTGTCAAATGCATTTTGATACATTCGATCGCATTGATGCGCCCGTTTTTACCGATGAATCGCAGAGGTTGAGTCAAAATCTTTATAGGAATCCTTTCTTCACGGCATTCTTTTATTTCTTCTGGTCTCGAGGGCATTTCCTCTAAGCCTCGTCGATAAATAATAAAGGCTTTTTCAGATCCCAACCTGCGAGCGGAGCGGGCGGCATCCATCGCCACATTGCCTCCTCCAATCACCGCCACTTTTTTCCCGAGTCTCACGGGTTTTCCGAGGTTGAGTTGGTGAAGGTAGTCTAATCCTTTATAAATACCTTTTAAATCTTCACCCTCAATTCCCAGCCGGATACTTTCTTGCGCACCGATGGCGATGAAAAAGGCTTTGAATCTCTCTTTACGTAATTGAGCAATCGTTTTATTCCTGCCCACCTCCACACCGGTTTTCATCGTCACGCCCATATCGCGAATAAGCTGAATCTCAGCATCGACAATTTTGCGGGGAAGACGATAGGATGGGATGCCTGTTGTTAGCATTCCGCCCAATACGGAATCTTTTTCAAAGATCGTTACCTTATATCCTTCTTGAGCAAGATAGTAGGCACAAGACAAACCCGCAGGACCTGATCCAACAATGGCAACTTTGTCCTTTTTCTTGCTTTTGATTTCCGGCATATAACGCTTGTTTTGCTTCAAATCCAGATCCGCTAAAAAACGTTCAATGGAGTGTATCGCTACAGGGTCATCAATTTGATCGCGATTGCACTCCGACTCACAGGGGTGATGGCAGACCCTTCCGCAAATGGAAGGGAAGGGGCTTGCCAGCTTGATGAGTTGGAGGGCCTCCTGGAATTTTCCCTTGACAGAAAGGCTCACATATCCCTGGACATCGATATTCGCTGGGCACTCTACCTTACATGAAGAAGTTTCCTGTTTTTCAGCTCCGGATTTGCCCAGAACCGCATTACAGCCGTTACACTTATCACTGTTAACAAGAACGACACCTGTCTTCGAATCCTTGGTGATGGCATCTTCTGGGCAGGCTATGACACAGGGTGCATCTTCACAATGGTGACAAAATAAAGGCTTAAAAAAAGGAGCCCTCTCGAGAACCCTTACCACTCTCGGTCCGACGCCAAGCCCATGTTCCTGTTTACAAGCCACTTCACAAGCATGACAACCCATGCATTCATAGTCATTAAACATTAAGGATACTTTTCCCATCTCATGCCTCCTATTTATCTACGCGCCATTTCCATTCTTACCCATAACATATTAAAGATCCGCATTGTAAAGGTTTGGGAGGACACTCAATTGCCTTTTCCAATGCAATATCGAAGTTATGCCTCTTCACAGGGAGATATATTACACAAACAGACTCTCAGATTTGTGGAACCTATGGCGGGATCCAGAGTTGCATAAGCATTGTCGGTCAGGAGGTTTACATTGGATATATCCCAACCATGACCCGGATCTTTTATTTCCGGGAACCACCATCCATGCTCTGCGACAATCACCCTGGGGTCAATTCCATCATTCAGTTTTGCGCGCTGCTTGATGCGTCCCCGCGGCGATTCGATATATACCCACTTTCCTTCTTTAATATTATGTTTTTTGGCCGTCTCAGGATGGATCTCCACAATGGGATGGGGTCTGATCTCCCTCAGCCATGGTATATTTCGATTCGCTGAATGGAAAAAGGTAGGCGTCCGTAGCCCTGCATTTAGAATATATGGGTAGTCTTTAAGGAGATCGGGCCGGGAAACCGGGCTTTCGGGAATTTCGGTATATTTGGGTAGGGGATCATATCCCCAATCCTCCAGAACGGTCGAATAGAGTTCCAATTTCTTGGTGGGGGTGGAGAAACCCCTCTGCTTGTATTTATAGTAAACCATTTCACCTTGGAGATAACCCTTCTCTTTGAATTGCTCCCAGGTCAATCCAGAGGGTTCGAGCAGGTAATCAAGCGCATCCTCTACTGTGTCCCACCACTCCTGGCCCATTCGTTTACCCAATTCCAAAAAAATCCTGTGGTCCTGCCAGCACTCACCGATCTCGACACACTTCTGCCTGGCTAACACAAAACCGTGCCGTTTCCAGTTGTCGGCAACATGGTTCTGTTCGAGCCAGGTACCTGAAGGCAAGAAGATATCGGCCAGCTCCGCCGTCGGAGTCAGGAAGAAATCGATGACAACCAGGAACTCCAGCTTCTTCAATGCCTCGTACGCCTCTATGGCATTGGCCCTCGTGACCACTGGATTGGTGCCACATAGGATCCCTCCCTTAATCGGATAAGGTTTGCCGGTAAGGATCGAATCCCATGCCTTCTTGGGATTGATAAAGGCCACCCTGGCACCCAGCTTAAACTCCTCTCCGCCCAGCCTCTTTTTTCGCTGCTCCCGGGAAAGATCCTTGTGGCGGGCAAATTCAGCGACAGTGCGCGTAGGGGGGTTCACAAAAAGAACATTTCCTCCGGGAGCGTCCAAATTGCCTGTAATCCCCATCAGTCCGGTCACTGCCCGTGTGTAATTGGCGCAGTTGTTGGTCTGTTCCGTGGGTACGCCCCAATGGATAAGGGCCGGCTTGATTGTGGCATACATTCTCGCCGCCTTCCGAATGAAATCCTTGTCAACCCAGGTGATCTCTTGCACCCGGTCCAGAGGATAGTCCTTCACCCTTTCCCTCCATGCTTCCCAGCCGTGGACGTAATTTTCCGCAAACTCCTTATCATAAAGTTCTTCCTCTATGATCACGGAGTGAAAACCCATGGCAAGGGCGGCATCTGTTCCCGGTCGAAGCTGAAGCCAGAGATCCGCCCTTCCGGCATAAAATGATTTCCGAGGATCGATGCAGATCAGCTTGGCTCCTTTTTTATAAGCTCTCCAGAAACTCGCTCCCTTATATTCGTCCGGATTGGTCCACAGAGGATTACAGCCCCACATGATGATGCATTTGGGATTCCCTTCATAGTCGCCTACAGGCAAAGTGCCACAGGTAATCAGGGTCGACGCAACCCTTGAGACATAACACATATGTCCGGCTGTAATCACATTGGGGGTTCCCAAGAGGTTGGCAAAGCGGTAGAGATGGCTTTCATAGTCCCTGCCGGTTCCCTGTCCTACAAGGATAGATTCTGGTCCGTATTCATCAATAACCTTTTTGAATTTTTCCGTTATGGTGTCTAAGGCCTCGTCCCAAGTAATCCGCTGCCATCCCTGATCCGTCTTTTTCATGGGATAGAGGATCCGATCAGGATGGTAAGCCAATTGCGTGATGGACAAGCCTTTGCTGCACATGGTCCCGTGGCTAATAGGGGAATCGGGATCCCCCTCAACTTTGATCACCTTGCCTTCTTTGACATGGGCGATGACACCGCAGCCACCGTGGCAATTCCGGCACGCTGTTCGAATCTTTTTAACTTCTTCCATCAGTTCTCCTCCTTGTCTTTCCCAGGGGTTATAAACTTAAGAATGTAGGCAACAGATGAGGATTCTTGAGGCTTGCTCCACAGCTGGCACCAGAGGTTGGTAAATAGACTCCGCTTTTTTGTCCTTGTTTGTCCGCTTCATTTTGGCAGTCACTTAGAATAATATTTTTCTATATATAGAACGTTGTTCTATATTTTATGAATGTCGTTCTTACCTGTCAAACATTTTTTAGCCCATTTTCCTTTGTCATTTTTTTAGTAGTTGACAAACACCTCCTTCTGTTTTATTATCAGCAATAACTGATTATACTGATATTTTAACTTTATCAGATAATACTGCAAAAGGGGTGATGAGATGGCCAGAAAGAATCAAAAGCTACCTTTTTGCTCACCCATGAGCAAAGGGATGAGTTGCTGCAAAGTCGAATCGATCATCAGCATTGATGAGAGGGGGCAGATGGTGCTTCCGAAGGAATTGAGAGACAAAGCCAATATCCGCGCGGGGGATAAATTGGCCCTTGTGAGCTGGGATAAAGGTGGGGAGATTTGCTGCCTCTATCTGATCAAGACGGAATATCTTGCCGAGCGGGTGAAGGATTTTCTCGGCCCAATGATCAAAGAGATGGCCGCAAGTTGAAGTTAAAAGAAATTGGATGATTTTAGAACAAGGAGGGCTATCACTAATATGGATGAGGAAAAATGTTACCCATCCGGACAATCGAATGACCACCCTGAAACACCGAGTTGCTGAGCTCCGGTTGAAAAAGAGGCTCAGTTGAGCCTCCCTCGTTTAAAGCAGCCCTTTGTGATAGGCTCGATTCTGACTCCGGTTGCCCCAGTGCCCCAGGTGTCCTCGTCTCTCCTGTGGGCAGATCGTTTGGGGACCTTTAAGGCCCGATGGGGGATAGGCCGCATGCATTACACCATCGAACCCGGACTTTATGCACTGGGTAACCCCGGTGGGCAGTCTCCGGTCCTGGTCACAGCCAATTATAAGATGAGCTTTGACAAGCTACGCCATGCATTGCCTGGTCGGGATATGTGGATACTCGTTCTGGATACCAAGGGGATCAATGTCTGGTGCGCAGCAGGTAAGGGAACCTTCGGGACGGCGGAGCTCGTTAGCCGGATTGAATCGAGCGGCTTGGCACGGATCGTCTCGCACCGGGAGTTGATTCTGCCCCAGTTGGCTGGTCCAGGGGTTGCAGCGCATGAAGTCAAAAGATTGTCAGGCTTCAAGGTCATCTATGGGCCTATCCGGGCAACCGATCTGCCGGCTTTCTTGGATGCTGGGCATAAAGCTACTCCGGAGATGAGGCTCAAGACCTTTACGACCTGGGAGAGGATGATACTCATCCCTGTTGAACTTGTCGAAGCCCTGAAGGCGGGACTTATTATTATTCCCGTTCTGTTTCTTCTCACTTTTTTTGGGAGGTCAGGAGAGGGCTGGACAAATGCCTTGAGCCATGGCCTCCTCTCAGTTCTGGCCATCCTGATGGCTATTCTGGCCGGGGCTGTTTTAACACCTTTATTGCTGCCGTGGTTGCCAGGTCGGGCCTTTTCGCTCAAGGGTCTTACTCTGGGACTTATTGCCGCTGTGGCCTTTTTGGCTTCTTGCCGGGGTGATGGGGTCACATGGACAGGCCGTATCGAAATGCTGGCCTGGCTTTTCTTAATACCTGCGGTCTCGGCTTATCTGGCGATGAATTTTACAGGGGCATCGACTTACACCTCTCTCTCTGGAGTAAAGAAAGAGATGCGCTGGGCATTACCACTCCAGATTAGCACTGGAATCATTGGTTTCATTCTCTGGATTGGATCACATTTCATTGCGTAAGGAGCTCAAATGATAGGTCAATTTATTTATCTGAAAGATGTAGTCACTTTAAGACTCGATCAGGAAAGATGCGTGGGTTGTGGTGTCTGTCTGCTCGTCTGCCCCCATGCCGTCTTGAATCTGAAGAACAGTAAGATTGAGATCGCAAACCGCGATGCCTGCATGGAATGCGGCGCCTGCGCCAGAAATTGCCCCGCCGAAGCTCTCAGTGTACGCTCAGGAGTAGGCTGTGCGGCTGCGGTGATCAACTCCATGCTGGGACGTAAAAATTATTCCTGCTGCTGTACGATAGATTTTGAGGGAAGATCAGGCAATCTGTCCGAGTGTTCATCAGATGCTAAAAAGAAAGAGTGTTGTTAGTGGAGTAGGGCCCTGAGCTTCTTCTCTCCATCCATCCCATCCCGAAAATTGAGAGCTTTAAAAACTACTACACGCTCTCTTGATTAGAGATTTCTGGACTTTTTCAGAAATCTCCAATTTTCCTCTTGACAATCCCAAAATGGAATTTTAAAATAGTCTACAAATGTAGACCTAAAGAAGGAATCTCAAAGTTCAAGATTCAAAGTTCAAAGGGCAAAAAAGAAAAGTAAAATGAAAAACATAAAACACCTGACTTCGACTCAACAGAAAGTTTTCGATTTTCTGAAAGATTATCTTCGAGAAAAAGGATTCCCACCTACGCTTCGGGAAATTGCTTCCCACTTCGGGTTAAGAGGGCCCAAGGCCCCTCAAAAAACCCTCGCCATCCTGGAAAGAAAAGGTTATCTACGGAGGGTCCCGGGAGGTTCGAGGGCCATTGAGATGCTGGGCAGTTCCTCTCTTACTCCTATTCAGTCGGAACAGATTCTATCGGTCCCGATTATAGGGACGGTAAAGGCTGGAGAGCCTATCCTTGCCATTGAGAATATCGAAGGATATATCCATCTGGACCGGAACCTGGTCTCCTCGAAAGATATTTTTCTCCTCCGGGTCAAGGGGGATAGTATGATTGAAGCTCATATCCAGGATGGAGATTTTGCGCTGGTGAAACCTCAACCCAATGCAGAGAACGGTGAGATTGTCGTGGTCTTAATCGAAGATGAAGCCACGATCAAGAGGATCTTAAAAAAGAGGGATTTGATTCGTTTGGAGCCAGCCAACCCCAGTATGGAACCCATTGTGATCAAAAAGGGGGAGAAGAAAATGACCATTGTCGGAAAGGTGATCGGAATATTTAGAAAACTGTAAAAGGATAGGGTTCAAGGATTCTTGGATTCAAGGGTTCGAGGGTTTTTCACTAGTCCCCTTGAATCCTGGAACCCTGGGATCTTGGTTTATGAACGATCGAATCATCCTTCACATCGATATGGATGCCTTTTTTATCTCGGTGGAGCAGAGAGATAATCCATCGCTCCGGGGAAAACCTGCAGCGGTTTGTGGGTCTCTTTCTCGAAGTGTGGTCACCTCAGCCACTTATGAGGCAAGACCTTATGGAATTCGGGCCGGGATGTCCGTTCAGGAAGCGAAAAGACGGTGTCCTCAATTGATTCTTGTGGAAGGGAATCATTCCAAATATACAGAGACGGCTGCCCGAATCTTCTCCCTTCTAAAAGAATATACCCCTCTTGTTGAGGTGGCCTCCATTGATGAGGCCTACCTCGATATCACCCAATCCCAGCTCCTCTTTAAATCTCCTTTTCACATCGCAAAATCGATTAAAGATCGAATCCGTGAGAAGAAGCAACTGACCTGCTCCATCGGCGTCGCTCCGAATAAACTTCTTGCAAAGTTAGGAAGCCGATTGAAGAAGCCGGATGGGCTGATGGTGATTCAAAAAGAAGAGGTAGAGGAGCTATTAAGGAACCTTCCTGTCTCCAAACTCCACGGAATCGGCCCGAAACTTGAAGAGGAACTGAAATCGATAGGCATCTTCACCTGTGGTCAACTGGGTGGGATCTCGGTTTCGATTTTAAACAAACGGTTTGGGGTCATCGGCGAGAGGCTTCGTGAGATGGGTCTGGGATTGGATGATAGCCAGGTCGTGCCCTTTGATGAGGAAGAAGATGCCAAATCGATCAGCCACAGCGTCACCCTCGAAGAGGATACCTCTGATCCAAATCTCCTAAGGAAGGTACTCCTCCAGCTTTCGGAGAGAGTCTCCCGGAGAATGAGGAAAGAATCTTACTATGGGAGTAGGGTAGCCATCACTGTCCGGTATTCGGATTTCTATACCTTCTCCAAGCAGAAGACTCTTTCCCAGTTGGTCAACAGCGGGAATGAAATATTCCGTCACTCCCTTGAGCTCTTCGAATCGATTCCCCATCCAAAACCAATTCGTCTCCTGGGGATAGGGGTCTCCTTTTTGAAAAAGGAGTGGTGTCAGCAAGATCTTTTCGAAAAAAGGGAGAAGAAAGATAACCTTCTTAAGGCGATGGACCGGGTGAACGAACGATACGGAGACTGGACGCTGACCTGGGCCTCTTTATATTCATCCCCTTCCCATTAGACGAATTTAAGTAAAATCCGTATATCCCCTAAAGGACGGGGCTTTTCTTTATCTTCAGATTTGAAATCGCCTTCCCCGTTCTGTAACGGGGCAGGCATCCCCAGTCTGAAGCCTGGGGCTTTCGGGATTATACGGGGTAAAAACCTCAAAATGATATCTTGTGAAGTGAGATGAAAAAGATTATAATTTTCAATGTGAACAAATAAAAATTAATCCAATTTAAGGAATAAAGAATAATGAAAAGGAGTAAGAACGATGCCAATCATTAGGAAACGACGCATTTGGTGGGAACCTGTCCCTGAAGCGACAAGCTATGTCATCTATGTCAGTAAGGACAGAAAGATTTTTGAACCGTCCAACTTTTCCTGGGAAGCGACCGCTGGTATCCTTTCTAAAATAGT
>JBFMAE010000293.1:0-3518 GCA_040756085.1 Thermodesulfobacteriota bacterium
AGTCAATCCGAAATGGGTGGGCCAGTGCAGAGACTTCGGCGAGGATTTCAAAATATTTTTTGTTATTGAGACCTTTTACCATCAAATCGATGTCCGTTCCACACCACAGGAAATCTGATCTTGAGATGAGAGATCCGAACAGAATGGCCTCTTTCACATGATATTTATCTTTTAGGACTTTAGCGACAAACTTTGCCTTCTCAATGGCAGACTTCCTCCTCCGTCTTTCCTCTTCTTTTCTTTCATCCCATACACTACGATATTCCATCTTATTCATAAAACCATCATATCATAAATGTAGGTTCTTTCCAAGATATTCCTGCATTTGGGTGAAATGCGGGCGATAAAAAAATGCTGCATCAATCCATGGTCCAAAGTCCTATCAATCCTAAAGGATTGAGTTACAGTGCCATGTGGTCAAAAAAGGAGCTTATCCATTTGTCCAATGTCAACGGGCTAACCCCGGTTTTTGCCACTTTCTCACGGGGAGCTTCACTTTAAGGAACTTTTGAGGTCTGAGAGCATATGCATCATCTGGTCTAATCGGGTGTGAATTTGATCGATGCGTCCATTAATAGACTTAAAATCATCTTTATATTCAGCCCTCATCTGTTTGAATTCGTTAGTATACTCGGCACGCATTTCTTTGAATTCGTTTAGATACTCCGTACGTATTTCTTTGAGTTCGTTTGTAAACTCATTACGTATTTCTTTGAGTTCGTTTGCAAATTCATTGTGCATATCTTTAAGTTCGTTTGTAAACTCAGTCCGCATCTGTTTGAATTCGTTCATATACTCTGTACGCATCTCTTCCATTTTCTTATGGAGAGTTTTAATATCTTCCTTTATTTCTTTTGTTCGTTCGTCCACCACATCATAAATTAACTCTAGGGTTACTTTCTTAACGATATGCTTTACTGTTGCCTTCATTTTCCCTCCATACAGTTCAATTTAAACTATTTCGATCCTTTCAACTAAATATATATTTCTTCCTCTAAAAGTCAATATAAAAAAAGGCGGTCCGAAAGGACCGCCTTTTCATCATTGGTTTCAATTAGAAACTGTAGGTCAGGTTTGACATGATGATCCAGGGAGTCTTCGGTTTGACATTCGTCGACAATGTTGAATCATAGAATTCCAAACCGTCCCCTTTTGTCATGAAACCACCAGCGATGGTGTATTTGAGGTTCTTGTAGATCTGGAACTCATTGATCAGGTCAAACTCCCAGCCGATTTCTTTGTCATCCCTGAGGGTTGTTAAATCAGCTTTTCTGGCAGTCCCAATGGTATTACCATGTTTCGTGGTATCGCCGATATACAAAGCTTGAAGGGTAACCTTATACCATGGTGTGGCCTTGAAGCTGCCGTAGAGTTTGCCATACCAGAGTCCACCCAGCGGGGCTGCGTAAAATGAGGAACCAGCGACCCCGCCACGAATTCCGGTATTTCCTCGGTTGACCCAGGAGCTGAAGAGGACTAAGCTCTCGCCGAAAGCGGCTGCCGATTCTGATCCGGGAGGTGTGACAAAGGCTTCAATTTTTGTGGCTGTTTTATTTAGATCAGATCCCGAGCCGTATGCTCCAACCACTCCAAAATTGAACTTCTCCCATGGGTAGTCAACCTTGAGTCGGGTTGCCCAACCACGTAATTTAGTATCCGCTGCAATAGGTGCAATACGATCCTCAATCTTTCCTCTGTCATAGGAAAAATCGAAGTTGAGGTTCACAGGGCCTACTTTCCCGTCTGTATAGAGACCGAGGTACAATGCCTCTGCCTTGTTTGGGGGAGTAGCAGCATATGTTACTGGGTAGGTATTCATGTTGAAGAAGACTCCATAACCACCCACGGTAACTGGGCCAACCTTGGTATCCACATTGAGACCATAGATATCAACATCGTCCGAATCGGTCACATCTCCTTCAAGGTATTTGAACCAATAAAGGTTGATCTTCGCGGGATCCACTTTGATTCCTGCTGTAACACCCGTAGCATCCGTAGCAATTAATATGGCGGGCCGGAGGTAAAAACCCTGAAGACCTACCCTGACGGTCGTTGGGACTGGAACAACGGGAACAGCGATGTCGAAGTAGACATGTTTGATCTCGACAGCAGCCTGGTCAGCGCCCATTATCCCCATTCTGTTTCTGCCACCAACAGTAGTATCATCACCCCATTGGCTGGAGTCCATCTCGAAGAAGATGGTTCCGCTCAATTCTTTACCCCATTTGGCATCGAATTTGAGCCTGCAACGGGTTTCCAGGTAGCTACGTTCTTTGTCATTGCCCGCGGTCGTAGGATTAATCGTTCCCCCAGTCGCACCTCTAAAATATTCTGTCTGGGCATCAATAAAACCTGATGCAATAAAATCGAGTTTTGGTGCTTCCTTTTTCTGGGCGAAAACAGTTGTCCCAAAAGCCAGAATGAGAAGCCCGACTAAGCTTAGAACAATAAATTTTTTCATCTCTTTTCCTCCTCAATTTTTTTGTGTTTGTGATTGGTGTTGGTGATTGGTTATGAATTTTCATTTCCCACTAACACTGTTCACTAACACTGACCACTAAAAGCCAACCTCCTTACTTAGTGATGGTGATGGGTGCCGGTGATGGTGTTTAAAAACTAATTTCCATCAGCACTTTTCACTACCACCTTTACCCCAATTTTCACCTCCTTTCTCGCTGGATTTGTGAAAAAAACTTACAAGCAGATTAAATTTTTTTAATTCTATACCACCCCCTAAAAAAGTTGTCAAGCATTTTTTTCGTGTTTTTTTCGTGTCCGTGACCGTTTTCCGTGTCCGTGTTTAAGTCATTCCAAAGATTTGGCCAATTTAGTCAACATCTGACTGACACGCTCGTATTCAGGGGCAAGATTGGAATATTTATCCTCAGAAATGTATTTTAAATCCTTAACCAATAAGAGTTGATATTTAATTTCTCCTGCAGAACCTTTAGCAATTCCAACGAATTGCCGATATTCTTTGGAACTTAAACGGTGCGCCCCTTCCATTAGGTTCATTGGTACAGAATAGGCTGCTCTCCTCATTTGGGATATGAGTCCGAATTTTTCTTCTTCGGGAAATGTTTTTGTGAGTTGGAAAATATCCAATGCCAATGAATGAGACAATTTGAATACATCAAGATCTTCAACTTTTTTCATATTACTCCTTTTCTAACAGACACGTGGCACGGACACGGACACGTTATTTAAAAGATCTTGAAAAAAAGGATGTTGCTTCTGTATTTTGAAGAGAGGTGTCCTGTGATCTCTTCCTCGGGAGGGATGACAGCAACCACCAGTTCCTCATTACCATCATTGTCCGCATCTTTAACCTGATAGTCGGCAATATAGCCTTTGATCTCCCGTGTCTTCCAGTTTGTCGTTAAGCTATTCTCCTCCCAGACGAGATTATAGATTTCCCCAGTTTCAAAAACTCTCACCCTTTTAAAGAGGGTTCCTGTAGAGAATTCATTTCGATTGATGATGACTTCAGGGATTCCATCGCCATCCAGATCCCTGAT
>JBFMAE010000294.1:0-7247 GCA_040756085.1 Thermodesulfobacteriota bacterium
ATAGAACCGAGGCCATTTCTGAAATGGCGATATCCAATTCTTTATAACCTTTGGTGATCTCCTTATCACAAAGGAGTTGGTGGAATCTCACCTTTTCCCTTCGCCATAAACAACCCTTCATATTTTTAATGCTCAATGTAACCTGAGTGTGCATATGGGTCTTCATGACAGGGATGGAGATGATGAAATCGAATTCTTTTAAGATGCGTGGAACTTTAATCTTTTTTATGACCTTTCCGTCAGGGACTCTTATTTCTACTGGGGCTATCTGATCTAAATCAATGAGTTCAACTCCTCCTTTTTCAGAAATTTCTTTCATCCCTGTGACTCGAAAGGCCTTCTCCGCATTCACTCCCAAAATACAACTCTCACCGATCACGATATCATTTATCCCCCTCTCTCTCAAATGATCGATGGTAGCCGCGACCACCAAAGGATGTGTCGTTACACCATCGCCAGGGTAGGCCAATCGAGCCGCATTCGGTTTTATCAGGATCTTCTTTCCCTTAAGATTCGGTAAAGGAAATTTTTGAAGGACCCTTCTTGTCGTCTGATATGGATTCTTTCCTTTTAAAACGAAGACCGTAGAGTCCATCAACAACGACAAAACCTCTTCTAAATCGATTCTATTCAATCGAGCGCAGGTAATGCTTCCTACCATTCATGATGAAACCTCTAACCTTTGTAAAAAGTTTTATCAACTATGTAACTCGTAATGAGGATGCTAAGAACGATAACATAGTGAATCATCATGTAGCGAATCGTAGAGACGAACCGATGCGGATTTTCTTGAGTTCGCATCCCGCTGATGTAACATATCAAAGAGATCGGCAAACAAACTAACACGAGCCATGCAAGATAGGGAAATTTTCCAGAAAACAAGCCTACAAGTAAGAAAGTGTAAAAAAGAGCAGTAATGCCCCCATACAATCTCACCACATTCTTTTGCCCGATCCTCACACATATGTTCCGCTTGCCGACAAGCCTGTCCTGAAAATAGTCCGGCACTTCATTCAGGATTGATATTCCAAACAGAAGAAGTGCGGGGATTACGGAGACCGAAAGAGGCAAAACATCCATTCGCTGAGTTTGAACATAATAACTCCCAAGCATCAAAAAGGGGCCATAAGAGAGCGCAATGATGATCTCTCCAAACCCGCGATACGCTAATTTGATCGGAGGCCCAAGGTAAAAGAAGGCTGCAAAGAATCCAATGAGGGAAAGGATAATGATGGCCACCCCTAACTCCAGTGTCAGGTAAATCGCTACGATCAGAGCGACAAAAAATCCTGCAATACCAACAAAAAAAGTGCGACTCGCCACAGGTTTAGGGTTTAGCTGAAATACCCTATCTGTACCAATCATCCAATCGAAGAATTCATTGAAGGTCTCTACCCCAATAAGGACGAACAGAAGGCCTATAAGACCTACGAGAAACAGAAAAGGGCTAAATTCTCCTCCCTGGGAATAAAATGCAATCGCTGCTCCAAGACCATAGGGCAAGAGGCCAGCAACTAACAAGAACCTGTATCGGAGAAGTTTTACCAGTCCAGTGACAGTTCTTTCCACTGGTTAGCCTCCTTCAAGAGTTCTGGATCATCTAATACCCTTTTTGTAAAAGCAATAACCTCTGGGTTTTTCCAGACTGCTTTATATTCTTTCCATATTTCATATAAAGTCTGCTTGCGAAGGTCTCCGAAAATAAACGGCAGTGGTCCTATGATCTTAATCTTGCCATTGGGGAGAATTAGCAAACTAGCTGTAGGACATTCCAAGCGGTGTTGCAATTCTTCTGTAACCTCGTAAGGATAATAAAACACTTTCATCTTGCCATCGTATTGAGTTTGTTTTTCTTTTAAGGTCTCGAAGAACGTATCATATTGGGCAGTAGAAGGGCACAAAATGTCCCAATTCTGGGCTGCTCTGCCGATACGCATGATCCTCCCTGTGTAGAAACCATAAATGCCCATTTCATATGCCATCTCCACAAGGTCTCCTACTTCATGGATATTAAACTTAGTTGGCACAAACACTATTTCTGTGTTGACTCCTGCTGCTACGAGATATTTACAAGCGTTGATAGCCTTCTGCCAGTTTCCTTTTGGTCTTAATCTTTCAAAAGATTGAGGCATAGCACCATCTACGCTAACCTGCACAGAGCGAAAACCAAGTGCCGCAAACCGATTAGCTACTTGTTGGTCGATTAATTGACCGTTGGTTTCTACTTTTAGGATAACATTGTATTTTCGTAGAAATTCACAGATACTGAAAAAGTCCTTATCCAGTAATGGTTCTCCGCCAGAAATAGCTACATAGGGAACTTTGAGTTCCACCATCTGCTTGCAAAGGTGTATCTTTTCATCTTTAGTAAGCTCATCAGACATGCTGCACCCAGCATCTTCAAAGCAATGTAAACAATTAAGGTTGCAAGCTTGCGTTAAATCCCAGGTAACGAATAGTGGAGCATCAAGGTCGACGTACATGAAGCTACCCCCTTCTGTTTGTGGTCCAATTGTTGTCATTTAAATTATCCTATTCAGTCAAATTAAAGTTCCCTCAATTTATTAGATTCCGCCAGAAGGCTTGGATTATTTATAACCTTCCCCACAAAGGTTATGACCTCAGACTTACACCACGCCTTCTGATACCGCTGCCAGATTTCAGAAAGATTATGTTTGCGCAGGTCCCCGCAGACAAAGGGCAGCGGGCCGATAAGCTTGACCTTACCATTTGGAAGAACCAAGATGCTAGCCGCCGGTTGCTCCAGCCGGTATTTTAACTCTTCTAAGACATCATAGGGATAATAGTATATATTCATCTTACCTTGATATTTAGTTTCCTTTTCTTTTAGCACTTCAAACAAATCCTCATATTCTTGATCAGATGGACACAACATATCCCAGTTATTTGCTGCTCGTCCAATCTGCATAAGTTTGCCTGTGTAAAAACCGTAGCTGCCCATACTACATGCCATCTCAATGACATCACCGATTTCATGGATATTAAATTTAGTTGGAACAAATACTATCTCTGTGTTGACTCCTGCCTCTATAAGATATTTACAGGCATCGACAGTCTTCTGCCAGCTTCCCTTCAGTCTTAACCTCTCAAAGGTTTGTGGTGTAGCACCATCTACGCTTACCTGCACCGACCGAAACCCAAGTTCTGCAAACCGATCGGCTACATCCCGGTCGATCAGAAGACCGTTCGTTTCCACTTTTAGACTCACACCATGACCTCGAAGAAACTTGCTGATCTCAAAAAAGTCAGGATGTAAGAGGGGCTCTCCACCCGAAATGGCGACATAGGGGATGTTCAACCACACAATCTGTTCTAAAAAGTCTATGATTTCTTCTTTTGCGAGTTCATCTGGCATATCGTGCCCTGCCTCTTCGCAACAATGGAGGCAATACAGGTTACATGCAGAATTCAATTGCCAAGCAATGAACAACGGTGCGTCAAAATCTGCGAAGCTACTTCCTTTAACGAATGGCTCATTTAGTGGACGCATTTCGTTTTCTATCATTTCTGTTCCTCCTCTTCGATAATGCCGCTGTCTTTCAAACTCCAGATAAATTCGTTTACATCCCCTTCAATTATCTTAGGATCACAACTGTAATTGTTTGCTAGCCCAGCAATCACATCCTCAAGTTCTTTTCCCTCCTCAAGGAATCGAAGGATCTCCGAACCTGTCTCGTTTGTTACAAATACTTTCTCGCGCAATGTCTCAAATACCACTGCTCCAAATTTTTCCTGTCGGACCTTAACGTGTTTTTCAAATTTCATATTTCCTCCTATGGTTATAAGACACCATGGGCAGGATTCAGGCCCTCTGTTAGAATTAAATTCTAAAGCAAATTATTGGAATCACACCCTTCGAGGGCCTGAATTCTTGCCGGACAAAGATTAGGTGAACCTAATGTAGGGCTGTGCCATCACACGGCCTGACACGTCCTCAAGAGTTGGTTTCTTCCATTCTTTTTTCTTATCCTTCTTGGCCTTCTGTGCGGTGCCACCTACGGGGGCATTCTTTTCATCCTTTTTCTTCCCCATTTTTATTCACCTCCTTTCTAATGACCAGATGGTCATTTCATTTTGAAAAAATCAGGAAGCAAGTCCTCTCCGCAGTATCTCTACGATCTCATCAACTCGCTCTTCGATAATCTCCCGCTCTATCCGATAGATTCTAACGCCTGAATCTAAAAAGGGTACAGCATATGCCTGTAAAAAACGATCCATCATCGCATCTAAGATAAAGACGGCCATTTTAAGATCAATATCTTTTCGAATTTCTCCCCTCTCTTTTCCCTCAATGAGTAAGGACGAAAGGTATTCTGAAGAGAAGAGACGTATCTTCTGGAGGAGTTCATGTCTGAATGGAGCTTCTCTTTCAAACATCATCTTCAGGTAGATGCGGTAAATGGAAGGATGTTGCTCCACAAAATCAATCCCTGCCAGGAGGGATTTTCTAATCCTCTCGAAGAATGGATCGTCCTTCGTTTCGCTCTTTACTTGCTTCAGTCTCTTTCGAACCAGCTCGACTGCATAATCGAAAATATAGAGGAAGAGACTCTTCTTATTTGTGAAATATTGGTAGATGGAGCCTTTTGCAATCCCTAATTTTGAAACGATCCGGTTTGTGCTTGCCCCTTCGTAACCCTTTTCAGAAAATTCCTCGATGGCAATGTCTATAACCCGTTTCTGCTTCTCTTCGGGCAGATTAAAAAAGGTCTTATTTGCCTCCATCTAACCCCTTAAAAACGGATCAAATTTAAAAATGGGTGTGCTCTATTTTATCCTACTACCAGGGCTTATCAAAAAAGAAATAGATATTTTATGACCACATGGTCATATTATTAGATTTGAACTCAAAAGTCAAGATTCAAACCTCAAACCTCAAACGCCTCCCCGCAAAACGGGCCATGATTTCTTCGATCTCGCCAAAATAGATGCATCGGCCAATACATTTGTCCACACAGGCAGGCCTCTCGCCTCGATCGACCCGGTGATAGCAGAGGTGACACTTCTCAGCTACCCCTTCTTCTCCATTGAACTGCATCACCCCAAAGGGACAGGCCTCGATACAGGCCTTACATCCGATACAGGACTCAGGATCCATCAGAACAATGCCGTCCGGTCGTTGGGAGATCGCATTGACCGGACAGGCTTCCTTACAAGGTGGTTTGGAACATTGTAGGCAACGAGCCGGAGAATAAGTAAGTTTTAACTTCCCGTTTATATTTTGAACCCCCTTCGTTCTCACCCTTATCCACCTCGATCCTTCGGTGGGGTTATTTTCCTGTTTGCAGGCCAACTCGCAGGTATCGCATCCCCAGCAGAGGTCATTATCAATAATCATTGCAAGTTTCTTGGTCATTTAAAAAGCTCGTTCTGCAAGAGAATTTATGCGAAGAGGTAGACAGATGTGCTGAAAAAACTTTACAGCGGCTACCTTTAAAATATTAATTACCAGTGCCCGATAGTATTTCTAAAATACCACTCTTTTCCAACGCCATGTTAACTATAAAAATCTTAAAACCCGCTTTGTAAAGTTTTTGAGGCATATCTGTCTGCTTAATTCACGCCTCCTTCATAGGGCGACTAAAGTCGCCCCTACCCTTCTGTTTCATTTCTATCCCCTCACCCTCTCCCTCGGGGAGAGGGTGAGGTGGGGCTGGAGAAATCCTGCAGAGCAGTACCCTGAGATTTGTTGCACCCATGGCTGGATCGCAGGTGGCTGGATCATTGTCTGTCAGAAGATTGATGTTCGAATCCCTCCATCCCCGCTCTGGAGAATCCTTTTCAGGAAACCACCATGCGTGCTGGGCCCCAATTACTCTCGGATCAATTCCTAAAGTCAATCGGGCTCTTTGAAAACATTTTCCTCGAGAGGATTCGATCGCCACCCAATCTCCCTCTTTGATTCCCTCTTTTTCTGCGGTCTCAGGATGGATTTCAACAAAGGGCTCAGGTAGGAGCTCCCTCAACCACGGAATCTGCCGGTGTTCTGAATGGAAGAAAGCAGTAGGACGCATTCCAGTAATGAGGATATAGGGATATTCCTTAAGAAGATCCGGCCGGCTCACAGGAGATTCAGGAGGTTCTCGAAACTGAGGGAGTGGATCGTATCCCCATTCCTTCATCCGCGTAGAATAAAGTTCGACCTTTCCTGTGGGGGTGGAAAACCCTTTTTTCTCATATTTTCGATATTCCATTTTCCCTCGGAGAAAACCTTTCTTCGCAAACTCTTCAAATTTCAATCCAGAAGGAGCAAGGATGGCATTTAAAGCATCATGAATGGTAGGCCACCAGTGTTCTTTTTGGCCCATTCGGTTTCCAAGTTCATTGAGCATCTCGTGATCTGATTTGCACTCTCCCACTTGGATCACTTTTTGTCGTGCCAATACATAACCATGCCTCTTCCAGAACTCAGCCACATAGTCCATTTCGAGCCAGGTGGCTGCCGGAAGAACGAGATCGGCCAATTCAGCCGTTGGAGTTAAGAAGAAGTCTGAGACAGCTAAGAAATCAACCTTTTTCAGTGCTTCATAGACCATCGAGGCATTGGCCCGGGTGATGACAGGATTCGAAGAGACCAAAAAGACCATCTTCACGGGATAGGGTTTTTCATGGAGGATTGCATCCCAGACAAACTTTGGATTGATGATGGCAAAGGCATCTGCCAGTTTAAAGACCTCTCCGCCCAATCGCTTCTTCCTCTGTTCAGGAGGAAGTATTCTGTGAAGCCCAAATTGGCCAGCATTCATCGTTGGAGGAGGGACATAGAGGACCATCCCTCCGGGAACATCGAGATTTCCCGTGACGGTGGCCAAGGCAATAAGAATCCGGTTATTATCCACAGAATTAATAGACTGCTCAATGGCTACTCCCCACTGAATGCAAGCAGGCTTTGTCGTTGCGAAGAGCCTCGCAGCTTCGCGGATCTTCTCTTCCGGAACCCAGGTGATCTCCGAGACCCGCTTAGGCGGATACTCCTTCACACGAACGACAAACTCCTCCCAGCCATAAACCCAGTTTTTTACGAACTCCTTCTCGTAGAGTCCCTCTTCGATAATGACATGGGCCATGCCCAGTGCCAGAGCTGTATCTGTTCCAGGCCGGAGTTGAAGCCAGAGATTTGATCGATCAGCGAGTTTGGTGAACCGGGGATCGACCACGATCAATTTGGCGCCCTTCGCCAAGGCATCGGAGAGATAGACTCCTTTGTATTCATCTGGATTTGAGAT
>JBFMAE010000295.1:0-9486 GCA_040756085.1 Thermodesulfobacteriota bacterium
GGGCACTTACCGGCCAGGATTTCCTTAAAAAAGATGAGACATAGATTAAGAAAATATGGGGTTTCAAAAACGACTTGACAAGAAATATATATAGGTCTACTCTAATTTCGATACGGATTGACATCTCTTAAAAGGGGGGGGCCTATGTTATACGAAACAGTGTGGTTGGTCTTTGCTTTAATGATTACCATTATTTTAAGCATCGGTCTCTTGGGCCTCTTTCTCTCCTCCTCGATTCCCGGCCTCAAATTAAGGCCATTACCCATCATTATTTCTGTGTTGATCATTTTAACCGCTATTTATTTTTCTTTCCATTGGACTATTGAGAAAAGAAAAATACAAACATGGACCCAAGAGGCTGAACAAGTGATCAAGAAATACCTAGAAACCCACAAAAAATGATTTCTGAAACTTCCATTTTATAATAATCAGAATTTTCTTTTCCATGAAAAACCCTCCAATTTGCCTTCAAACGTCCTTTTGAAGAATGAGATGAAATTCTTACAGGGATAGGCTTCTATGACAAAATGATCTCCTGTTTCCATTGACAAAAACGTGGTAAATTCGATATAAATCTTGTTGTTGTATTAAATTCTGTCTTCGTAATCATAAAACCTTTGCCAATTGAGGGGCGGACTCCGTGGAGTAATTGGGATTCTTTGTACTCCATGGGGTGACATTTAAAAGGTATCATCCCTGGCCTCGCTCTGCGAAGCAGGGCAGGCAAAGGGGAGTAAACCGGCTTTTTATAAAGACATTCGAGTAATTCGACCGGATCTTTATGCAACAATAGGGTAAAGTTTTTGTTTGGTTGATCTTAATGGAAGGATAAAAATGTCCACGGTATTGGTCACTGGAGGGGCGGGTTATATAGGTAGTCATGTGGTTAAAGAACTTCTCGGTCAAGGCCATCAACCCATCGTCTATGATAACCTTCAAACTGGGCACCGAAAGGCAGTTAAGGATGCTGTCTTCATATACGGTGATCTGGCCGATTCAGTGAAACTCAGACAGACTTTTCAATCCAATGCCATTCATGCTGTCATGCATTTTGCAGCCGATTGTCTTGTTGGAGAATCGGTTAAAGAACCCTTGAAATACTTCAACAATAATGTGAAGAACAGCATGTTCCTAATTGATATGATGGACCATTTTAATATAAAAATATTTGTATTTTCGTCCTCTGCAGCAGTCTATGGGGAACCTGAAAAGACTCCCATACCCGAAGAACATACCTGTTCTCCAACGAACCCTTATGGTGAGACGAAATTTATCTTTGAAAGGGTTCTTCAGGCCTATCATGAGTCTGGCAAATTGGATTACATCTCTCTCCGTTATTTTAATGCAGCAGGGGCCGATCCAGAAGGGGAATTAGGTGAAGACCACTTCCCAGAAACCCATCTGATTCCCATCGGTCTTATTGCAGCATTAAATGGAAAATCTATTCCTATTTACGGTTCCGATTATGAGACACCGGATGGAACTTGCATCAGGGACTATATACATGTCACGGACCTTGCACAAGCCCACATCTTAGCTCTCCAAAAATTAGAGCAGGGAGGAAATTCTCGTATCTATAATCTGGGGAATGAAAATGGGTACTCGGTGAGAGAAGTGATTGAAATGATTAGAAAGGTTACGAGAAAAAAAATTAGAGTCATTGAATCTTCGAGGAGACCAGGGGACCCTGCATGCCTGGTAGCGAATTCGGAAAAGATAAGGTCAGAACTCGGATGGGTCCCCAAATATCCTGATCTGGAGACGATCGTCCAAACTGCCTGGCAATGGCATCGAAGACATCCAAAGGGATACAATGAATAAAATGAAACGGGTTCAAGGGGTCAAGGATTCAAGGGGTCAGGTGAATTGATTAAGCCTTTAGGTCATTGAGTCATTAGAATACTAAGAGGCATAGACGCTTCAATACCAAGACATTTTTAGAGAATGAAACCCTTGAACCAATGAACCCTCGAATCCTTGAACCCTAATCCTAAAGGAGAGAATCTTATGTGCGGCATTTTTGGAATTTATAATCATCCTGAAGCGTCCAACCATGTCTATTTGGGTCTCTATGCCCTTCAGCATCGGGGTCAGGAGAGTGCTGGGATCGTCTCGTCGGATGGAAAACAGCTCTACCATTACCGGCAGATGGGACTAGTCTCCGAGGTCTTCACCCGTGATGTTTTGAAAAAACTTCCCGGAAAAAGTGCCATCGGCCATGTCCGGTATTCCACGGCCGGGTCGAGCGAACTCAAGAATGCCCAGCCTTTTGTGGTTGAATACGCCAAAGGTGGCATGGCCATCGCACACAATGGCAACCTGACCAATGCCTTTCTAATCAGGGGTCAACTGGAATCCAGTGGATCGATCTTCCAGTCGAATATGGATACAGAAGTGATCGTCCACCTCATCGCCCACTCTAAAGAAAAGACCTTCATCGAGAGGACGATCCAGGCACTCAGACAGGTCGAAGGAGCCTACTCTTTGCTTTTCCTTATGGAGAAGGAGATGGTGGCAGCACGAGACCCATTGGGTTTCAGGCCTCTCGTCCTGGGCCAGCTTAAGGATGCAACAGTGATCGCCTCTGAGACCTGTGCCCTGGATTTGATCAATGCCAATTTTCTAAGGGAGGTCGAGCCGGGGGAAATCATCCTCATTAATGAAAATGGGGTCAAATCCTTCAAACCTTTTTCTGAAAAACAACATCACCAGTGCATCTTCGAGTTCATCTACTTTGCCCGGCCTGACAGTTTTATCTTCAACCGGAATGTCTATGATGTCAGAAAATCGTTGGGAGTCCAGTTGGCGAAGGAATCGCCCGCAGAGGTAGACATGGTCGTTCCCATACCGGATTCCGGATTCCCAGCCACATTGGGCTATGCTGCCGAGTCGAAGATCCCCCTTGAGCTCGGAATGATAAGAAATCATTATGTGGGGCGGACCTTCATCGAACCTGAACAGAGGATCCGCCACTTCGGTGTCAAGATCAAACTGAATCCAGTGAAAGAATTGCTCAGAGGCAAACGAATCGTTACTGTGGATGACTCCATCGTCCGGGCGACTACCAGCCGAAAGATCAACAAGATGTTTCGAAATGCTGGCGCCAAAGAGGTTCATATAAGAATCAGCTCCCCGCCGATCACCCATCCCTGTTTCTTTGGTATCGATACGCCCAAAAAATCGGAGTTGATTGCTTCCTCCCATTCATTGAAGGAAATTCAGAAGTTTATCAATGCAACATCTTTAAATTACATGAGTTTAGAAGGTTTGAGGAAATGTGTGAAAGGTGAGGCTGAACAATTCTGTTACGCTTGTTTCACAGGAGATTATCCCATCCCATTTCATATAGAGTTAGATTAGATTTTTAAGAAGGCTTGGGCTTTATCACCTTTACAGTCTTTGATTGCTTTTGTTTCCCCCTGCTCCCCTTAAGGTGTTTCAATTCGGTGACACCTGCCATCAGTTTTTTCCACTCAGATTTAATCTCGGCTCTTTCCTTTTCAACTTTTAAAATCTTCCGGTAAACCGAAAGCACCCTCAAAGCAATCTTGGCTTTCTCATCATCCTTCTGTTCTCCATTGCAATAATCTCTGAGGTATCTCTCTGCCTTTGCCACCAGAGGTTTAAAAAGCTCCGAATCCTTTTTCATCATTTCCTCCAATATTTGTTTCTCTTTCCTACTGCCCATAAGCCTTGCAGATTGGAAAAGAAATTTTTCATAACTACTATATATCATACCATAAATCGGGATACCATGAGATTTTTTTATATTAAATCGAAAGGTCAGGCACAAAAAGGGAGGGAATAAGCCCTATGCCTATAGGTTATATCGGTGCATTCTACAATATTTTTATAAAAAGAGAGAGGAGGAAAATAGATCCTCCCCTCTCTAATAGTAGACTGGATTTAATTTTAATTATGTTTGGCCCGCCAGATATGACGACTGGCACGATTCTGCTCTCTTGTCAGCCGGCCAGCTTCCCAGGGTCTGAGCCTCCCATCTGCCCATGCACGCTGTCGATGAGCCTCAATTCTTCCCTGTTCCCGCTCAAGACACTGATATTCCCTTGGTGTAATCTCACCGTTCTGAACACCCCGATAGATACGTTCCTGTTGCCTTGCCTCACGCCGGGTAAAAGGGCCAGCTTCTGCTGTGGCCAGAGTTCCAAAAATTAGAATCCCGATGAGTATAATGAAAATAGCCTGTCTCATTTTTTTTACCCCCTTTTCATTTTTACTTCTCTCTAATGATGAGTGGGACTCTTGGAAATACCCTCTTTCTATTTCACCCCCTTTCCCTTTTTTCAGCTTATTAGAGCAAGGGGTGTGCCAATCCATTTTAGCTTTTTAAAGTTAAAAAGATTTCCAGTTTGCCTTTAACATAACCAGAATGGAATCATTTGATATTTAAAAGTATTTTGTGGATCAAACCCCTTTTGTGTCTGGAAAAATCCAAACCGGACTGATTAAAAATAGCCTAATTTTATGGAAGATTCTTAAGGTCGATTGTCTAAAAAGGAAGGGTTAGACAGGTAAGGTTTGTCGATTGTTTTTCCTGATCATTAAATTTCTTCTTTGATTTCAATAAATAATAAGTTTCGACAATCCTGACGTCCTATTCGACAAGAATTTCCCCTTGAGATGCTTGATTTGTTATTGATGAATTTAAAAGGTTTTGAAGTATGTTTGGGGCTTAAAAGGCAGGATGGGTGATTCTTTTCCTATCTCACTCAGGAAGAAGGGGCTTGCGGAACCTGACTCTCCTCTTCAATATATTTTTTTAATGTCTTATAAATCTTATCCTCGATCAGCCCTACTTTGTTAAGCCATGTCATGGCATCGGATATTTTAAACAGGACATGGGGTTCAATTCGGGATGACCGTAGCTTCTCCTGACCTCCCTGCTCACGATCGAGGAGCACCACCAGTTCGTTGACCACGCCCCCCTGATCTCTAATCACCTCTGCTGCCTCAATCACACTTTCGCCAGTGGTGATGAGGTCGTCGATGATGAGAACCCGATCGTTTCGGTCCAGAATTCCCTCGACCTTCTTTCTTACCCCATGTTCTTTTCTGGCTTGTCGATAATAGATAAGAGGGAGGCCCAATTTCTGACTCACGACCGTTGCAAAGGGAATGCCTGCTGTTGGCACTCCCAGTATCCTATCGATTTTATCCTTACCGATCTCATTGAGAATGATTCTTGTCAACGAATTGGCAATCCAGTCCATGGTGATCGGGCTGGAGATGGTCTGTCTCAAATCGATATAATAAGGGCTCTTCTTTCCAGAGGCTAAAATGTAGTCTCCAAACTTAATCGCATTGTTCTTGATCAGGAGAATCCCTACCTGTTTCATGAGGAAGAGCTTCTCTTCTTCCCAAACCTTTCGTTCAATATCTTCAAGTCCTAAGATCATGTTTCCTCTTTTATTAAAATTTTTTATGAAAGTCAAGAGGAATTAGGGTTCTTTCATCTAAAATTTGGAGGCCAAGGCCCATCTCACCCATTTCTTGAAAAAGAAGAAAATTGAAGTCCCTACTACTGAAATTATTAACCCTGATCCTGAAATACCCTGAATCAAATTCAGGGCAGGATGACATTCCTTGTTTCTAAAGATGGTTCAGGGTGGTATCTAAGAAAAGAAACTATTTATCCAGGGGACTTCGCACACCAAGAACATTCTTCTTCGCCACATGGGTATAGATTGCTGAGGGATCTGTGCCGAAGTCTCAGGGCATCGCGCATCTTCTCTTCAAGAAGCCCCCAGGTTTCCTTATGGGAGGAAGTCTCGCCCATCGTTGGCGTTATATTCTTTGAAAGAAAATAGTCGTATAATCTCAATGCTGTGTCAGCCTGTTTTACCTGCCAGTCCTCGTGTCGTTTCGCCATGTCCGACAGGAACTGTTTCTTTTGTTCACTACTTAAACGGTTGGACAGGGTTTCGTTTAGAAAACCATAACAATCTGAGACCCACTTCAGATAGTATGGAACATACTGAGTTTTTACCGCCTCTTTCTTGGTCAGAAACGCTTCATAATTCCTCAGCATAACGAGCTCCTAAATTATATAAATTCGGTATAATAATAAAATTTTGGACATTATACCGAAATAATACCCTCAATTCAATAGTTTTGAGGCAAAAATGGCTTGACACCTTCCTTTTCTATCCATATAATTTTTTCTACCATAGAATACACTTAAAAAATAATGTTAGCTTAGAGTAATATATGCCACAAGTGATCATTCACGCGTCTTCATCAATCAGGTCTGAAGATAAAACCCAACTGGTTCGGAGTATAAGGGAATCTATACCTCAGCTTTTGAATGTGGAGGAGCACATTGGGCAGGTAATGCTGTATGATATACCCGAGGACAACCGTAGCGCACACTCGACGCGCGATAAGCGTTTCGTTTTTGTTGAAGTAACAATGTACCCTGGTAGGACAAAGGAAATGAAACTGAATTTCCTGCAAAATCTGGTTCTTCTGATCAATCGTTATACTGGTATTGATGACAGAGATATCAATTGCGTAATCCATGAAATACCACCCGACAACTACTTTGGCGGAGTATCTCACAAATACATTGAGGAATTAAAGAAGACAAGCAAATGATAAGCTATGGCGCTGGAGTTGACCGCGTAGCGGCCTGCTGCGCTCGTAATAGTCCTTTCAAATAAGCGGAGCTGGGCAGTTGGGCACAGCGCGGCAACTCAGCTCCGCGTTATCTTAACTAAGAATGTCTTGACAAAATATGCATGAATCATGCATATTAATACATATAGATTTCTCGGAGGGCAATATGAGGACGACTTTGAACATCGAAGATAGCCTAATTAAGAAAGTTTCAAAGCTAACAGGCATCAAAGAAAAAACAACACTCGTCAAGCTTGGATTAGAGGCATTAATTGCAATGGAAAGCAGTAAGAGGCTTGCAAAACTGGGCGGAACGGAGAAGGAGCTCAAAATGATACCCCGCCGAAGAATAGCAGAGAAATAAAATGGTTCTTGTTGATACCTCCGTATGGGTGTCTCACCTGCGTCACGGAAATGAGGAACTTCAGAGATTATTGCATGACGGAGAAGTTGTATGCCACCCATTCATTGTTGGTGAGCTTGCCTGTGGCAATCTCAAAAATAGGCATGAAATCCTTACCTATCTTCAATCCCTTCCTATGACGATCTTAGGCGAAGATGAAGAAGTCTTAAAATTCATTGAGAATAATCAACTTATGGGAAAGGGGTTAGGCTATATAGATGTCCATTTGATCGCTTCCGCCGTATTGACAAATGCCCCCCTTTGGACACTCGATAAAACCCTGAACAAGTTTACTGAGAAAATCGGCATAAATTATTGATGAGGAAGAATTAAGATAACAAAGCATTACCTTTAGGTGAACAAAAGTCAAGCTTCTCCCAAAAGTCTGCTCAATCCTGTTGGGCTCAACGAAGGCAGAAGACCTCTTGGGCCATAATTAGGACAACTTGGATACATAGAAACATAGCCTAACTCACTCCAGTGGGCGGCTAATCTCCGCCGCTGATCTTTAGCTTCAGTCCAAAATCAATAAGCCTTATTTCTTGACAATATTAGTGATACCGTATATAGTATTATTTAAATGGCAAGAAAAAAAGCGAGGATCATTCTTGATACAAATGTGCTCTATGCGGGGCTTTATTCATCGAAGGGTGCTTCTTTTAGGGTTTTACGGGCAATAGAAGAAGGCAAGCTCCAAATGGTGATGTCAACCACATTACTATTTGAATATGAGGACATCCTAAAGAGAAATCAAGTAATTTTGGGTTTATCGAATCAAGAAATTGAAAAGATTTTGGATTATTTTTGCATGCAAAGCGAGCACCAAAAGATATATTTCCTTTGGCGTCCTCGTCTCCCCGACCCCAAAGACGATCATTTGTTGGAATTAGCAATAGCTTCTGAGACAAAGCTAATTGTGACTCACAATACAAAGGATTTTAAAGGGGTGGGAGAATTTGGCATAAGATCAATAGCTCCCAAAAAATTACTGGAGGAAATATTATGAGTGCTTTAAGTTTGCGTTTACCCGAATCCATTCATCGTCATATCAGGGAAATTGCGAAAAGAGAAGGAGTTTCGATCAACCAGTTTATTTCATCAGCGGTTTCAGAGAAAATTTCTGCGTTGATGACGGAGGACTACTTGGCGAAAAGAGCCAAAAGAGCGAAAAAAAGGGACTTCAGGAAAATATTGGCTAAAGTTCCGAGCCGTACGCCCATTCTTGGCGATGAACTATAGATTTTGGGCTAACAAATAAATCCAGCGTATGCGTTAACACGCTCCACTGATTTTCCGCGTTGAGTCTGTAGGAAAAGTCATTTTTCGTAAAATTGTGATCAATAAAATCAAATATTTACGAATATGAAAATAGCTAAAATCGGACTTTTTCTACAGACTCGTTAGCCCAAATAGACTTAAACGTACCAAAATGATATAATGTGTTTATGATTACCGATACTGACAAAAAAATAATTGAGCAACTGGCCCGGAAGTATCATGCGAAACGTGTGGTGCTGTTCGGATCCAGTCTATTCCCTACCCAGGAATACCGGGATATTGATATCGCAGTTGAAGGCATCGAGGAAAAAGATTTCTACGCTTTCTATGGCGAATTACTGTGCGCTTTATCAAAACCTGTTGATATCATTGACTTGTCTAAGAAGACCCGTTTCTCCGAACTGATCCTGCGGGAGGGCATACCTCTCTATGCCTGATTACCGTCTTCGTATTGAAGCTGAGTATGAGGCTATAGAAAACACACTCTCTGCCCTACCTGATCGTCCTCTTTCAACACTTTCTAAGCTTGAACTCGCGGGTATTGCTGCGTTGCTGCACAATTTCTACAACGGCATCGAAAATATCGTCAAGCAGGTTTTTCTGGAAAAATCATTTTCAATTCCTCAAGGGGAATCATGGCATAGAGATCTCTTGCTTGCGGCAGCCGAAAAGAACATCATATCTGACCTACTGCTGAACAACCTGAAGCAATATCTCGCTTTCCGCCACTATTTTAGTCATGCTTACGCACTGGAGCTCTCCCCAGAACGTATGGAACCACTTGTCAAGGATGCAATTGCCCTGTTCAATGAGTTCAAGCAACAGATAGATAAGATAATATGCTAACAACGGCTTTAACCCGGACTGCCAATTCCTCTGCGCTCCATTGGCAGCCGGTTAAGCCGAATGTTAAGTCTGTAGAAAAAGTCATTTTTCGTAAAATTGCTATCAATAAAATCAAATACTTACGAGTTGGAAAATAGCTAAAATCGGGCTTTTTCTACAGACTCGTTAGGCGCTTAAAAGATCAACCAATAATAACGCTGTTACGTAAAAATCATTTGTGCACATATGGGAAACGATTTGTGGACATGGTTTGTTTTTCATTCATAGATGGAACTCCCATAATTTCTTACCCTCCTTGTAGATCATAAACTTCTGATTGGGGA
>JBFMAE010000296.1:0-6673 GCA_040756085.1 Thermodesulfobacteriota bacterium
AAGTCCTAAACAGAGAACGCTTCCACTCAAGAAACGAAGAGAGACATTCTCTCCGGTTGAATTCGGTCTCGTGAAGGAAGAGGCCCTGAAAGAGGCCCGACGTTGTCTGGGTTTGAGGGAATGTGAATCGTGTGAGATTTGCAGCCTCCTCTGTCCGGACCTCTGTATCACTCGGGATGAGGAGACGGGGGAGGTCCGGATCGATTTAGATTATTGTAAAGGGTGCGGCATCTGTGCATTTGTCTGTCCCAAGGGGGCTATTCAAATGGTATTGGAGGAAGGGATATGACCGAAAAGATTCAGATCGATCTGAACTCTGATGTCGGGGAAAGTTTTGGCATTTACAAACTGGGGCTCGATGAGGAGGTGATCCCTCACATTACCTCTGCCAACATCGCCTGTGGATTCCATGGTGGAGATCCCGGAGTGATGCGAAAAACGATCGCCTTAGCGAAAAAACATGAGGTTGAGGTAGGTGCCCACCCTGGATTTCCAGACCTCATTGGATTTGGAAGAAGAAACATGGATGCCACACTGGAAGAGATTCAGGATTATATCGTCTATCAAACAGGGGCGTTGCAAGCCTTTGCTCTCTCCCAGGGGTTGAGACTTCAACATGTGAAGGCCCACGGAGCTCTCTATAATATGGCTGTGGCGAATCCAAAGATCTGGGAGACAATGGCAGAGGGAGTGGCTCAATTGGATCGGGAGATCATCCTGGTCGTCCTTGCCTCTTCACAGAGGGATCCCCTTCTGGAGATCGGGAGACGTTTTGGCATCCGAATTGCCTTTGAGGCCTTTCCTGATCGGGCCTACCAGAAGAATGGCTCCTTAGTCTCTCGGAGAGAGAAAGGGGCGGTGATTGAGGATCACGAAGTCGTCGCCAAAAGGGCGTTAAAAATGGCCCTGGAAGGGAGGGTCGTTGCCATCGATGGAACGGAGATCGAGCTCAAATCGGATACGCTCTGTGTCCACGGCGACAATCCTGCCGCCGTCCGGATGGTGAAGAGGATTCGGGAGAACCTGAAAGCCGCCGGCGTGGAAGTAACACCGATGAAGCACTTCGTTTAAATATGGCTGAAGTTAAGGTATGGGTATTGACCAGGAAGTCCCTTCCTTATTGCGATTTTCTCGGACTGCTCGGCATCTATCCTATTATCCTACTACCGTCCAAGACGAAAGGTGGTTAGGTAATGAATGACCCGCTGCTGGAAGGTTTGAATATGCTCTCCGATGATTTTTTTGAGCTGATCTATGTCCTTATTTTTTAAATATTTAATAATTTTTTCATGCTCATCGCAGACGGACCCGTAATGTTCCTTAAGGTCCCTATTCAGGCCGCCTTTACCGCCATAGGATAGGTAGGCCAGCCGATTAACCTCGTTGCGGACGTCTCTCAGAGCCCGCACCAGATATTCATTAGCCGAACATTGGGCAAAGAGCATGTGGAAATCGTGATTACTCCGGACCAGACTCAAGATATCGTGGTCCTTAATGGCCTTCTCAAATGTCTTTTGAGCCTCTTTCATGAGGAGGAGATGTTTTTCCAAATCTTGGTGGATAGCTAAGGAGGCTGCCCCTATGTCTAGAATATGCAGGGCTTCAAACATGGCTTTGATATTCTGAACCAATAGCGGCCTAACAATGAACCCTTTGTTAGGCTGGGTTTCAACCAAAAACTCCGAAGTCAACCGCAGCAATGCTTCCCGTATAGGAGTGCGTCCGATGCCTAATTGACTGACCAACTGTTTTTCGTCCAGGCGTTGGCTCGGTTTTAAATCCATGGTAATGATCTTTTCATGGAGAAATTGGTAAGCCTTAACGCTCAGTGGAAGCTTTGGCCGTCTTGTTTTTTTTACCATATACAGGTTGCCTTTTATAAAAATATATAATGAAATTAATAAAAAATCAATATATAAAAAAATATATATTTTACTTGACAAAAAATATATTTAATATATATTAGATTTAACTTTAGAAAGGAGGGATGAGGGATGAGAAATAAAAAAATGATTCTTTCTTTATTCGTTTTGATTTTATCTGTCTTGTTAATTTCTCCCAATCTTTTTGCGGTAGAAAAGGAAATCAAGATCGGGGTTATCCTTCCACTCTCGGGCGCTTTGGCTCCTATCGGTAAAAGTTTAAAGGAAGGGGCTGAACTGGCTGCGGATATCGTTAACAAAAAGTATCCAGAGCTGGATATCTCGATCGCCAAATGGGAAGGAATTCCAAATTTAGGTGGAGCCAAGATCAAGCTCCTTTTTGCCGACTCAAGAGGAGATCCCGGTTGGGGGTCTGAACAGGCAAAGAGGCTCATAGAGGATGAGAAAGTGGTGGGTCTTTTAGGCGCCTATCAGAGCGCCGTGACGAAGACAGCCTCTGTGGAAGCTGAGCGAGCAGGTATCCCCTTTGTTAACCCGGATTCAACCTCTCCGGCATTGAGTAAAAGGGATTTCAAATGGTTCTGGAGAGTGACTCCCCACGAGACCTGGTTTACTGCTGACCTGTTTGATTTATTAGAAGGACTCACCAAAGGGAAGGCCTCCGGGGTAAAGGCTGTCCCTAAAAATCAGCTCGAACCCTTAGCTGTGGCTGCAGAGAACACGGAATGGGGGGCGGCTTCGCTGGCAGAGATTGAAAAATTCGCCAAGGAGCGAGGATGGAAGATTGCAGAAGCCTTTAAATACCCGCATAAGGCGGCAGACCTGACCAGCGAATCGAGGAGGTTGATAGCTTCTGGCGCTCCTACCTTTCTATTTGCCCCCTATGTCGCAGATGCGATCCTTTTCGTTAAGACATTGAAAGAGATGAAGGCTACGCCACGCCTCATCTGGGGACAGGATGCCGGATTTATCGAGGCCGACTTTTACAAGACATTGGGTGCCGATGTGAACGGCATCTTAACCCGTGACCTTTTCTCACCTGAACTGGCAAAGGTTAAACCGATAGCGGGTCAGCTCAATACGATGTACAAGAAAATGACGGGATATGATTTCTCCGGGAGTTCAGCAAGGGACTTTGTTGGTGTCCAGGTCTGGGCCCATGCCTTAAACAACGCCAAATCCACCGACCCGAAGGCGCTTCAAAAGGCGTTGAATGAACTTCATATTCCTGCAAAGGAACTGATTATGCCCTGGAAAGGCGTAAAATTTGGTTCACCCTTCCCGGGCGATACCAATCAGAATGAATTAGGATCCGGGGTCATCAATCAGTATCAGGGATATCCGGACGGAAAGTTACATATTATCTATCCCTTTGAATTCTCTACCTCCAAAATGATCTATCCCTTCCCAGGCTGGAAGTAGAAAGCGGGCGTTGGCCTAAATGGAATGTGAGCAGCATAGTCAATGGAAATTGGCTATGCTGCTCACTTGTATTATTTTAATGGATTGATCCAAATATGGAATTAGCAACCCAATTAATCGCTTACGGCATATTGATGGGATTGGTCTTTGCTCTGATTGCCCTGGGACTATCCCTGATCTTTGGGGTCATGAACATCGTTAATTTCGCCCATGGGGAATTCCTGATGGTGGGAATGTATATCGCTTTCATCATTTCATCTTATTTTCATTTCGATCCATTAATCTCTTTGCCCTTTGCCGCCGCAATAGGATATTTACTGGGGGTGATGAGTTACTATTTCCTTATTCATCATATTCTTCGGGGGCCTATGGTGGCTCAGCTCTTCGGGACATTCGGGTTAATGCTCTTTCTTCGCTATCTGGCCATGTATATCTTTACCCCGGATGTTCGTTCCATCAAACAGGGGATTCTGGTCGGAAAAACACTTTCCATAGGGTGGCTTACGATTGATGTCAGCAAAGGGGTATCCGCCGGGCTTTGCCTGCTTTCGTTTGCGTTAGTCTATTGGATCATCCATCGAACAAAGCTGGGCAGGGCTTTGAGGGCTACCTCGATCGATGCAGAGGCAGCCCGGTATATGGGGATAGACACCAAGAAGATGAATGCCTTAGCCTGGGGGATTGGTGGCACTACGGTCGCCATCGCTGGCGTACTCCTGGCCCATTACTATTACATCACGCCTACGATCGGAATGCTTTTTACTCTCATTGCCTTTGCGACAGTGGCGTTGGGTGGATTTGGAAGTATTGTAGGGGCTTTTCTTGCCGGTCTCATGATCGGTCTCATCATGGTCTTGAGCGGGCAATATGTGAGCGAACTGAAGTTTACCTTCATTTATATTGTATATTTCCTGGTAGTCGTATTCAGACCTCGAGGCCTATTCGGGTGGTAAGATGCGACAGGTTCTAAAAGATATCTTTTCATTTGAAGACCGTCCTCGCTTTGAACGGATCGGTTTTGCTGTTTTTATTTTGATCATCCTCGTTTTCCCCTGGATGGTCCACACAGCCTATGGCAGGGCAGTGATGATTAAATTCCTCCTCTTCTCCCTGTTTGGTTTGGGCTGGAACCTCATCGGTGGGTACGGGGGGCAGGTGGACCTCGGACAGGCCAAAAATGTGGGCTTTGGAGCGTATGCCACCGGCCTGATGATGCTCTGGTGGGGTATGCCATTTTGGCTCACGGTCATTCCAGGTATGGTATTTGCTGCAGCCGAATCTTTTGCAGTCGCTTATCCCATGTTTCGACTGAGAGGCCATTACTTTGCCATTGCCACACTCTGCGTCGCTTTGGTCTGGAAGGAGCTTTTTGTCTTCTGGGACTGGACAGGAGGGGCAAGGGGCGTTGAAATTCCGATAAGAGCCACTCCTAACTTCGCCTATATGCAGTTCGGTTCACCCATTTATTATCACTACTTCATCTTCCTCCTTTTCATCACGCAGCTCTTATTCATGAATTGGTTTAGGAAATCTAAATTGGGCTATGAACTCCAAGCGGTAAGAGATAATGAAGATGCGGCTGCAAGTCTGGGAATAAATGTCTACCGCACCAAGGTCATAGCTTACACCATTACAGGTGGCTTAGGTGCAGTAGGGGGTAGTTTCATGACCGTCTATTATCTATATATTGATCCCGACTTTGTGATGCCTCTGGATCTGTCCATCCTGATTGCCATGACCGTAATGGTCGGGGGAGCGGGTTCTCTCTGGGGACCTATCATTGGTGCCGCAATCCTTATCCCTATGGATATGTATCTCAGTGCTTGGCTGGGGGCAGGGAAGCGTTTGGGCATCGATTTCATGATTTACGCTGTCATCATGATGATCATTGCCGCCCGTGAGCCGAGAGGAATCTGGGGGATTATTGAAAGGCTTAGAAAAAAGGGATGACGTAGAGGATGTTACTGGAAGTTAAGAATCTGGTGAAGGAATTCGGTGGGGTGGTTGCCAACGCCGATATCTCCTTAGGGCTGGAGCGAGGAAAGATTTTGGGCCTGATCGGTCCAAATGGAGCGGGTAAGACCACTCTGTTCAATTGTATTGCCGGCTACCACAAGCCCACTCGCGGAAAGGTCTTTTTTGAAGGGAAAGATATTACCGGATGGCCAGCTCACCGTGTCACAAAAGTGGGAATAGCCAGGACCTTCCAGAGTATGAAGATCATGCCAAATCTGACCGTTGAAGAGAATGTAATGATTGGGGCATTCTGCCGGACCAGTAATCGGCTGGTGGCCAGAAGGGATGCCCAGGATATATTGAAGTTATTAAATCTCGCAGAGGAGGCCAATGTCCTTCCCACGGAGCTTCCCATTGCCACTCAGAAAAGGATTGAACTGGCTCGGGCCCTGGCGACGAAACCCAAGCTTTTAATGCTGGATGAGATTGCAGCCGGTCTCAATCCTCTAGAAATCAAGGAGATCGTTCAGACCTTGCTGAGGATAAAAGAGGGGAGGGGGTTGACCCTTTTCTTAACAGAACATGTGATGGAATTTATCATGACCATCTCGGAAGTCGTAACGGTAATGGCCGCGGGGAGAAAGATCGCCGAAGGCTCTCCGGAGGAGGTGGCAAGGGAAGAAAGGGTCGTCGAGGCCTACCTCGGGGAAAGATATGCTAAAGGTAAATCAGATTAAAGTTCATTATGGGGGGATTCCCGCCCTCCACGAGGTGTCCTTTGAGGTAAAGGAAGGGGAACTGGTTGCAATGGTGGGTGCCAATGGGGCCGGTAAGAGCACCACTCTAAAAGCAATCGTTGGAGCTCTTCGTCCAGTATCCGGGAACATCGAATTTAGCGGAATAGACATCACCGGAAAGAATTCGGCAAAAATTGTTCGACTCGGGATTACCTATGTACCGGAGGCAAGACATATCTTCGGACCCTTAACCGTGGAGGAGAACCTCCTTTTAGGGGCCTTTACCATAGAATCAAAGCACGATATCGAAGAACGCTTGGACCACGTCTATCAACTTTTCCCCAAACTGAACGAACGGCGCACACAAAAGGGAGAGACTTTGAGCGGAGGAGAACAGCAGATGCTGGCGATTGGCAGGGGATTGATGTCGAACCCTAAACTCCTCATGCTCGATGAACCCTCCCTGGGATTGATGCCAAAACTTGTCTCGGAGATGTTTAAAGCCATCTCTTTACTGAAAGAGGAAGGGCGTACCATTCTTCTGGTGGAACAGAATGTCCGAGAAGCCCTGGAGCTCGCTGACCGGGGATATATTTTGCAGACCGGTCGAACCATCTCCTCAGGCCAGGGAACAGAGTTGTTAGAGTCAGAGATCGTCAAAAAAGCCTTCCTGGG
>JBFMAE010000297.1:0-2332 GCA_040756085.1 Thermodesulfobacteriota bacterium
AAGTCTTCTCGAAATCGTTTTTCTCTTACAGCCTCTTCTATGTCTTTATTGGTGGCCGAGATAATACGGACATCCACCCGAATGTCCTCCGTCCCGCCCACCCTCTTAAATTCCTTGTCCTGCAACACACGAAGCAATTTGACCTGCATCATCAGAGGGAGTTCGCTGATCTCGTCCAAAAAAATCGTCCCTTCATCGGCCACTTCGAACAATCCCTTCTTGGTCGCAATCGCATCCGTAAACGCCCCTTTCATATGGCCAAACAGTTCACTTTCGATAAGGGATTCCGGGATCGCGCCACAATTTAAGGTGACAAACGGTTTATCCTTTCGGGGGCTATTATAATGGATCGCCTTTGCCACCAATTCTTTGCCTGTTCCACTCTCTCCGGTGATCAGGATATTGGTTTTTGTGGGTGCGATCTTTTCTAAAAGGTCATACAGGACTAACATTTTTGGACTTTGCCCAATGATATTGTCAAAATGATAGCGGTCTTTAACAACCTTTTTCAACAGGATGTTTTCCTTTTGGAGATGTTTTTTCTCCAACGCATTTTTAATAATCAGTTTGATCTCATCGACCTTAAACGGTTTTGTGATATAATCAAAAGCCCCTTCTTTCATTGCCTGAATCGCCGTATCGGCAGAGGCGTAGGCGGTGATCATGATCACAATGGTTTCCGGGGAGAGAGCTTTAATCTTTTTTAATGCAGAAATCCCGTCCAACTTCGGCATCCGGATATCCATGAGGATTAAATCGAAGATATCCTTCTCCATCAGTTTTAATACTTCTTCTCCGTTTAAGGCTAATGAGACTTTATAGCCTTCCTTTTTGAGCATGATGTCCAAAAATTCTCTCATGCTTTGTTCATCATCGGCGACTAAAATTTTATCCTTTAACATTACTTTTCCCCTCGTCTCTGCATGTCGGTAGATCGATCAGTCGGCAGGCAAAAAAATGGTGAAGGTTGAGCCCTTGCCCACCTCACTTTCCACTTTGATCACCCCATGGTGATTTTCAATGATTTTATGAACGATGGAAAGGCCCAATCCCGTTCCGTTCTCTTTTGTCGTGAAAAAGGGTTCAAAAATCTTATCTTTTTCTTGGGGGGAGATTCCGTTTCCAGAATCGGAAATTGAAATCTTGACCCAATCTCTTCCTTCCCTTTGGGCCGGTAAGGGGAGGCTTTTCGTCCAAAACACTTCATTCCTCTTTTCCAGGTGAATGGAGATGTTTCCTCCGTTTCCCATCGATTGAGCCGCATTGATCAAAAGATTCCAAAACACTTGTTTCATCTGATCCGGGTCGATCAAGACCTGGATGTTTTCAGGTGGGTTCGGACGGATAAGACGGATTCTCTCGTGAAAAGAGGGAGAATGGGTAAACAGTTCAAGGGCTTCCTCCATGACCTTCCCTAAGTCCAGAAGCACTTTATTGGTTTGGGGGGGCTGGGCAAAGAGAAGAAAGTCTGTGATCAGCGCATTGAGTCTTTCGGACTCCCTTAAGGTGATATCCATCAGGTTTTGCTGATGATGATTCAAGATCAGTTCCGATTTCAACATTTGGATCGAACCACTTAGGGAGGCCAGGGGGTTTCTGATTTCGTGTGCCATCCCAGCAGCTAATAATCCCACGGCAGCCATCTTATCAACCCGTTTCATCTGTTCTTCAAGCTCTTTAAATTTCGTGATGTCCTGAAAAATCAAAGTATGGCCGATTAATGATCCATCTGGGTCGGTCAGAGGAGAGATGGAAAACCCCAAATGGATTTTCCTCCCCTGAGGATTTGTAAAAACCGTTTCGTAACGCTTGTAATCAGAGGGAGGAGTTAGGGATTTCTTTTTCGCCTCATCGATCACGCCTGTAATTTTTGGAAACAGATCATGGATGGACATGTTTGTTAATCTTTCTCCATTCCGATTTAGAATCTTTTCAGCCGTCCGGTTTAAGAAATTGATCTTCCCGGAGAGGTCAATCGTCAGAAGCCCGCTGTCTAAGCTCTGGATGATATTTCGATTGAACGCCTCTAATTGATTATAATCGACCTGTTTCTGGATCAGCTCTTTCTTCTTCTTTTTAAGTTCTTCAGAGATTGTACTACTCAAAAAAGCGACAATATAAAAAGTGGCCATATAGATGATCAGGGAATAAAATATTTGACTAGCTTCGTACAGGGAGGGATGTCCTAACGGATTGATCCATTGATGAAGCTGGAGTAATAAGAGGAGACCGTAGAGGAAAGTAGAAAGGGAAGCTGAAAAAAAAGCCCCCCGCTTATAGAAGATAATACTGCTCCCGATAATGGAGAAGATATAGGTGATGGGGAAAAAAC
>JBFMAE010000298.1:0-6668 GCA_040756085.1 Thermodesulfobacteriota bacterium
AGGAAGAAAAAGGCCTCCAAAAACCGAATAAAAAAATGAGGAGGCAAACAAGACTCGCGCCAATGATCATCCACCGTTTCCCCTGACTCATTAAACCTTTATTATCTTTAGGGGGCGGGTATTTGAAAAAAGGGGTCCCTTTCAATTCTTTCAATCGGAGTTGTTGTGCCTTTTTGAGGGCATCAATAATCAGGCTCATTTTGTACCCTCCGGGGCTACCCCTTCTGAATCTCCAGAAAATTCTTTTGGTTGAATCTTTTGGTCCTGAGTCTTTTCAAACTGTATCCTATTCGATGGGATTTTCGAAATGGATGAGGCACTTGTTCCCGAAATCTGACTCTGGATGCCTTGGATCGTCTGCCAGATGAAGGTTTTTGCGGTTTGAATGGGTGGAACATAGTGTTGGTTCGACAGAATTACGCCGCCCAACAGGAGAAAAAAGATCACCAATAGGAAAATACTTAAAGGGGTAATGGGTTTTGGCAAGACGGAGAGTTGATAGGGTGCGCTTCCCGCTTCCTCCCCCAAAAGGCTCTTTTGTGCTTTCTTAACGATTCCTTTGTCGATATGAAAGGTTTCTTGGACGAAACCACCCAGTAATGCTCGATCGCAGAGGAGATTGATCAGTCTAGGTGTCCCCTTCGAGAACTTGAAGATTTGATTCAGAGCAGATTTTGAAAAGGTGATATTTCCTTGGGCACCCGCCACCATTAAACGCTGGTGGATATAAGACTCCATTTCCTTTCTGGAGAGCGGAAGGAGATGATGCCGGATAGCAATCCTTTGATTCAACTGTCTCAATTCAGCTGATTGAAGTTTTTGATCCAGTTCCAATTGCCCAAATAAAACAATCTGGAGCATTTTCTCCTTTTCCGTCTCTAAATTCGAGAGCATCCGGATCTGCTCTAGGACAGGGACAGATAAGTTCTGGGCTTCATCGATGATCAATACAGTATTCTTGCCGTGAGACAATAGATGAATAAGTAATTTGTTTAATGCATCAATTCGTTCTTTCTTGGATCTTCCCCTTGATGGAAATCCGAGATCGAGAAGAATCGATTCCAGCAATTCGTCCTCAGTAAGGAAGGAATTGAAGATGACGGCTGTTTTCACATTTTTATCTATTTTTTCCAAGATGGCCCGGCAGATGGTCGTCTTCCCGGTTCCTATATTGCCGGTAATGACAATAAACCCTTCCTTCTGATCGATTCCGTAAAGGAGGGACTCGATGGCCGTCTGATGGCTCTCACTCAGATAGAGAAATTGGGGATCCGGAGTGAGCGAAAAGGGTTTTTCTTTAAGGCCATAGAATTGCTGGTACATCGTTACTCCGTAAAAAAGGGGTCGAGGATTCAAGGGTTCATGGGTTCAAGTACTCTTTTTCTAAAAGCATTTTACTAGAATCCTTGACCACTTGAACCCTTGAACCCAATCTGTCTGTATTTCATTTCTTTGTAAAGTTTTCCACCTTCTTCCCGACCTGAAGGGTGGGGGTGATCATAATTACCAATTCCGAATTCCTTTTCTTCTCGGTTTTGTATCGAAACAACCCGCCCAATAGTGGAACCGATTGCAACCCTGGGAAACCCACGTGGGTTTCTTCCTTTTTCTCCTGCATCAGGCCGGCGATCAGGATCGTCTGGCCATCCTTCACCCTTACTGTCGTATCGGTCTCCCTCACGCTCAGAAGGGGAAATGTTGTCTTCCCATCTGGAGTGACCTTCTCACCTGTCTTTTCAGTGATACTGGGATGGATGTTCATGATGATGGTCCCATCCTCAGCAATTTGGGGAGTCACATCGAGGATGATTCCCACATCGATCGTCACGGGTTGGAAGGTCTGGACCACAGTGTCCCCGCCGGCGACCACTACACCAGAAGTGAAGAAGACATCCTGATTTCCGACCCTGATAATCGCCTTCTGATTGTTAAGGGTGGAAATAGTGGGGCTGGAGAGAACTTTAACATCCCCCTGTTCTGCAATCGCCTGCATGATGTCTGAAAGAGCTACTTCTGATCCTGACGCACCTAAAGCCAGGATACCTCCATAAGGTTTAATCTTAAAAAGCCCCGGGGTCTGAATGGTCGTTCCTGTGGTCGTATCCGAAATGACAAAACCACTCGAGGTTCCAGGATACCCCTTTGTTCCCGCTTTATCCGTGAGCCCCCAGGCTAAGTTAATCGAGCGGGGAAGGCCTTCGATCACCTTCCAGTTAATTCCCTCCTTGTGTTCATCGGAAAGAATCACCTCCAATATCTTTGCCTGAATGGTGACCTGTCTCTGGGAACTTCCTTCGATGGTCTCGAGATAGGAGGCGATCTTATTCAAATTGAGGGGGTAGTCAGTTACCATGATCACGCCGCTGGATTTATTGATGATCAATCGTTTTCCCTTCTCATCCACCCTAGTCCAGTCTGCCTTCTCTTTCTCTGAAGGTATTTTTACCTCGGCTGATCCGAAAATCATGGCCTCTAAACCTTTTTGGATTTCATTCCACAGGTCCATTTCATCCACACTGACAAGGTCACTGTACCCGGTCCTGGCACCTGGGCCGCCAGTGGTCTGTTGGCCGGGGAGGCCAGCGGTCTGTAAGCCCCCTCCTGTGCTGGCGTAGATCTCCCTTTTACCGCTTCGTTTTGTGGCGATGTAATTGAGCGTGAAGAGACGAGTTTCTATCTGAGGTCTTAATATTTTGATAAACTGCCCATCGATGTGAAAGGTCCACCCCAGTGGAGTGAGAATGGCATCAAGGGCCTCTTTGATGGTGACACGCTTCAAATCGATGGTAACCTTCCCACTCAGCTCCGGATCGATGATAATATTGTATGCACTCTCCTTTGAGAAGGCCAGGAGGATGTCCTGGATATTAGAATCTCTGGCGAAGAAGGAGAAGAGTTTCTCCGGAACCTTTTTCGCCTCCTCCTTCTGGGGGACGACCAGTTCCTTCAATTTCTCTTCAGGAGGAGGTTGAGGTTTGGTAGGTTCGGCCATTTGAGAAGGTAACTTTGCTCGCTCCTTCTTTGGGGGAGAAGCGCAACCCACCGCTAATAACAGACTAAGAATGAATATGAAGAGGACTTTTATTTTCATCGCTTTTCTCCTTTACCCCCTCCTTCCCTCGTGGGGGAGTGCTCGCCCTGTGGAGTATATTTCATTACTCCACAGGGTAGAGGTGGGGGGTTATCTCTCCTCAACGGTTAGTCGAATGGGACTCTGAGATAAAAGCAGGATCCTTTTCTTATCCCCTTTACCTAAAATCACCCGGTCAGCATGAATCTCCAATACCCTTTCGTCCAGAATCGAATCTCCCACGGTCACAATATGTCGATTAATCGAGGCCAATCGAATATGGTCACTGATCAAGATGGCTTTGACCATCAGAGGAGTGGGGGGGACTTCAGTGGTTTTGGTTTCTAATTGCGGAGGTGTCCTATGGGTTATTTGAGGAGGAACGGTTTTGGAGAGGAGACGAATTCCTGATGGGAGGGAGAACGGATCCCTTCCGATTCCTTGAGTCAGAGCCATTTTCCCTTTGGATTGCCCGTTCGCCGAGATCGGATTCAGCAGGGTGATCCCGACTAACATGAAACTCGTGACGAAGGTCATAGCCAAAATTATTTTTTGATATCGTCTCACTAAATCTTCTCCTTCAATGTTTCCAAAAGGGTTCAAGGATTCGAGGGTTCATGGGTTCAAGTGTTTAAATTTTTAAAGCTCTTTACTGGACCCCTAGACCCCTTGAACCCTTGACTCCTTTCAATTCTTCTATGATGTACATACTTAATCCCATGGTGACCTTTAAAAGAGGTTGAACCTCTTCGTTCTTCTCTATCTGGAGACTGTCCACATTGATGAGAAAAGGAAGTTCCTCAATCCCTTTTAAATAAGTCCCCAGTTTGTTATAGGTTGAATGAAATACCATCTGGACATTAATCCTCCTGTATTGAAGGGCAGAAGTTCCTTGCTTCCCATCCGGAGGAGGAATTTTCTCTTCTTGGGGAATAAGCGAGATGATCTTCATCTGGAGAGGATCACTCTCTCTGGCCAGATGTTTTAAGAAGGTTCTGAATTCTTCGCCCTTGAGCGTCCGTTCATTTAATCTCTTGAGTTGCTTCTCCATCCGCGCCACTTCGGCCTCCACCGTTTCCACCCCCTTCGCCAATAGGACAAATTGATTCATTTTTTGATCGGCCACCTTAATCTCCTCTTTGAACTGCTGAATCTTGCGGCTCTGAGGGGCATAATAGAATCGATCGAAGACCCAAATCGCAATGGCAATAACGACGAAAATTAGCAATATCTTTTCTCTACTTTTTAACTTCATTGGTTAAGACCTTTCTCCTTTTGGGAGCCCCTGCCTACCGCAGGCCCCGAACCGTGCTGGTTCAGGGCAGGCAGGCACAGAAGGGGGGTCCCCTACTACTTCCCTTTAGGGGTAGGGGAGGCTTTAGCCTCCCCAGTATCAGGGCGACTCAAGTCGCCCCTACCCACGGAGGGAACATAAGTATCATCGAGGTTGATGTCACAGACAATCTCAAACTCAGCACCTGGTTGATTATATAATTTGTTCTCATCCGCTGACACGAGTTTAATATTCTTAAATAAGGGAGATCTCTCGAGATGCTCGATGATCTGGGCCAATGCTGTGAGGCAGCGACCATCGCTACCAAAAGCAATTCCTGTGATATAAAGTTCCCTTCCTTCGTCTTTCTGTGATTCTCCTTCAGGGGATTTTGAGGGTTGAGCCCCCTTTCTCAAAGGTTTTCCCTTGTTTTGAACTGAAAGAAGTGTCAAGGTGACATTGTACGGCACAACTTGACTGACCCCTCTCAATACTTCCCGATATGGCACAGAGACAATCATCGATGCTGGGAATAGAGAAAGCTCCTGTTTGATCTTTTCCTCCTTCTCCTTCAGGACCTTAAGCTTGGCCTGAAGCGTTTCGAGGTTTGTCACCTTTGTCTTCTTTGTCTCCCATTCTTTCTTGACGGAGGCCATCTGTCCATTCATGTACCAGATGATGGATAAAAACATGAGAAGGGTGACCACGGATGCAAGAAAAGGAACCAATTTCTCAACTCGAGCCTTGGACCAGAAAGGTTCTCCAGTAGGGAGGAGTTCGATCCTTTTAGGTCCAGGGAGCGCCATTCCTTTAGCGATTGGGAATAAAGAACCCATCTGCTCCAGAAACTGAACATCTATCTTTTTGGAATCAAAAAGGATCTTGCTTAGCGGATTAAAATGCTCGACAGGACATCGAAGTTCACTTCCCAGATAGGAGACGATATTCTTTAAATTGGCACCTCCACCGGTCAGCAGAATTCGGTCAATCCGTACCACATTAAATTGGTTTTTATAGTAATCAAGGGAGCGTCCTATCTCTGCCGACATCCTCTCCAGCACAGGCCTGACAAGGAAAGATATCTTCGATACATTGATCGATTTGTCAACCATGACTTTAGGTTGAGTCTCTGAAGGGACTCCTATCTCTTGTTTTATTTTTTCTGCTCGTTCAAAAAGGAAGGCAGAATCCCTCTCAGGGCCGATCTCCTCCATAATGGCTCGAGTCATGTCGGCTCCAGCAGGGGTGACCTCCCGGCTGAATTGTAAAGTTCCGTCTTTGAAAAAGTGAATACCTGTCTTTTCTGCTCCGAGGTCAATCAAGGCAACCGTCTCTTCTGTTTTAAACCGATCCCAGGACAACAATGCATTCCAGAGGGCATTGGGACTCACGTCAAGACGGAGGGGTTGAAGCCCGGCCCCTTCAGCAATGGATATCGTTCGGTCAATGAGGTGGTTCGGGCAGGCGACAACCATTAGATCCAGTTTCTTGACCCCGTCTTCCACAAATTCGTCAAGGATATGGAAGTCGATTTGGGCTGTTTCAACAGGGAAGGGGAGTTTCCCTTTGATCTCCCAGCGAACAGCCTCTTTCAATTCTGCTTTGGGCATGGAAGGAAGGGTGACCCGGGAGAGGTGAACTCCCGAACCCGAAACGGCGAGATTTACCTTTTTGCTTTTAATGCCGATTTCATCGAACAGAGTCCTAAGAATTTCGACAACCGAGTTCACATCTTCTTTATTCTCTCTGTAAGGGATTTCCTTGACCCCTGCATAGGTAAGGAAAGGCCCTTTGGAGGTCATCTTGAGCCCCACCAATTTTATGGAATGAGAGCCAATGTCTAAACCGATCGTTTCAGGCATACTTAAACTCCAGACCTAAAGCTCAATGCTGAAACCCCAAAATTTAAAATCGAAAAAATTAAACTCCGAACTCCTGTACGGAACGGTTTCCCTCCGGGGCAGAAGATCCTCTGAGGTGGAGCCAAACCGTTCCCTACCGAACTACTCACTTTCATATTAACAAGTTGGTAAACCATTGCTGGCTGCATCTAAATTAAAGGTGTATCCATCTCCTGCTGCTGTATAAAAAGTGATGATGAAATTTCTCTCGCCTGCCAAATTGAAGTTGAAATAAAGTAAAACAGTAATCACTTGATTGGATATGATCGTTTGGCTACCACCTCCCCTGTTAAAATTAACAGGTGGAGCCCCACTGACATAATTTCCTCGGTATTTCTGAACCCAGCCTCCACCTTGATCCATATAAATTCTCTGTAACCTTCTCCCTCCACCAGGCGGTACCCAAGAAGCAGAGAAAGCGGTT
>JBFMAE010000299.1:0-7523 GCA_040756085.1 Thermodesulfobacteriota bacterium
AAAGGGTTAAAAAGTTTTCCACAACCTGGCCAAGTTATGAGTCTCCCCCCAGACCCCCCTCTTTACTACGACGGTATGTCCATAAATGATTTTTACAAAAAGTACACAAATGATTATTCCGTAACAGTCCCCAACCTCTAACCTTGACATCTTTTGAAAAATTGGTAATATAACAGCAACCAATAGAAGATCGTGACCGTGTCCGTGTCATGTGTCCGATTTTAATACAAAAGGAGAATTCATGAATGAGAACAAAATATTCCATATATTCTTAATCATCACTGTTTTTCTCTTTCTTCTTGCCTCCTGTTCCAGCCTGCCGCTGATCGGAAAGAAAGAGGAAAAAAAAGCCGAAAAACTTCCAGAGGGAAAGACCGTGAGGGTTGAGGGGATGGAGACGGTCAAGGGCGTCCATCCTCCCAGAACGGATACCCCTGCTCCTGCCAAAAAACCTTCTCCTGAAACTGCTCCAAGGAAGGAACCTGAAACGAGAATAACCTCTGTTCCTACCCGGCCATTTGCCGGTGCTCCCCTTCCCTTCCTCCAGATGGGCTTTAAAAAGAAGGTGGCCCTCTTAGACTTTGAGAACAAGACCACTTACAAAGAGGAAGAGATTGGAGAGGCGGTGGCGAAAAGATTGTCTGACAAATTGGAAGCCACTCAGCGTGTCGTGGTGATGGATAAGATTGTTGTCTCGGAAATGTTGAAGCGGGAAGGATTCAAATCTGGGAGCCTGCCAGACCTTCCTGCGATGAAGCGAGCTCACCAATCCCTGGGAATCCAGGCCTTTACCCTGGGCTCGGTCATCGATGTGAGCATCCTTTCTTCTAAAACTTCTGAGACTTCAGACGAGGAGGTCGCCTTTGCTACAGCAAAGTTGGAAATCCGTCTCATCGATGCTTCCACTGGAAACCTGCTGAAAACCTTCATCGGAAGAAGCCCCATCTTCGGCACCAAAGAGACAGGGGAATACAGCCGGAGCAAGGCCGTTCTCAAAGCAATTGACTTCGGCCTGGACGATATCCTGGAAGGGTTTCTCCGTCAACTCGACCTCTTAGACTGGACCACCACCATTGCCAGGATCGAAGGTGAAAATCTATACATCAATGCGGGCAAACTCTCCGGCATCCGAATCGGAGACACCTTAGAGATTTATGAACCCGGGAAGGAGATCATCCATCCGACGACGAACCTCTCTCTCGGATGGACGACCGGCCCGTTGAAGGGCGCGATAAAGATTACAGAGCTCTTCGGTGTGGATGCAGCCATTGGAAAAGTGGTGCAGGGCAATAGTTTCAGCCTCAATGATGTGGTGAAGTCAACGGTAAAATAAGACTCCCAAATCGGGTGGCCAAGCCTGTCTGCTGATTAGGCAGAAAAGGTCGTTCCTACCAAAACCCTCCGTCATTTCAGCTAAGTTCGCCCCCAATAAATGAGGGCGCTACAATTCTATAGGAGATTTGAGAACGCGGGTGATCGAAAAATTGAGGTAGCCATTCAACGAGTTACCGAAATGGTTAAAAATATCTCGGAAGCCTTAGGATGTTTTGAAGGGGCAGAGAATTTTAAAGAAGGGAGGTGAATCATTGAGTTTACCCCTGAGCGGAGCTTGGAGACGCCGAATGGGTCAGGAATTCATGGACTGAGGAACAAGAGGTGGTGAACGATCCGGATCTATTTATTACCGAGAGCATAAAATATCCAAATTCCGATTTAGAGAAAGAAAACCCTTTCCCATTCTGTCATTGCGAGCACCTGTAAGGTGCGTGGCAATCTCATTGAAAAAGGTGAGATTGCTTCGGTCCCCTCGCAATGACAATTTCCTAAATCGGGATTTGGGAAAATAGGTTACATTTGGAACCACAAAAAAGGTGTCATTGCGAGCCCGAAGGCCGTGGCAATCTCGTTTTAAGATTGCTTCGTCGCTATCGCTCCTCGCAATGACCTGCTGGGGCGAATGTAAACTATAATGTGCTCATCTTAATAATTCGATATGGGAGGTGAATGAATATGAGAAAAAAGAAATGGCTATTTTATTTGTTTTTAACGGTAATGTTAGTCCCCTCAATTGCCTTTGGGGCGATTGAATTAAAGTTTAGCAATTACTTTCCCGTCCCTGCCAAGCAATCCAAAATCTGTGAAGAATTCATTAAGGACCTCGAGGCTCGGACGGGGGGCCAAGTCAAAATCAGTTTCTTCCCTGCCGGTACCCTACTGACTGCTCCTAAGATTTATGATGGAGTTGTCGAAGGAATCGCTGATATAGGTTTTTCAAACATTGGCTATACATTCGGCCGGTTTAAGGTGACAGAGGCTCTTGACCTGCCCCTTGGCTTTCCCAATGCCTGGGTAGCGAATCGTGTTGCCAACGACTTTTATAGGAAATTCAAACCAAAGGAATGGGAGAAGATCCATATGCTTTCTATGCATACGAGCCCTGTCAACGTCGTTCTTTCGGCAACTAAGCCAGTTAACAAGATCGAAGACCTAAAGGGGATGACCCTGAGGGGCCTCGGGTATATCGCTGAGGTCGTGGGAGCATTAGGCGGGACAGCGCGACCCATACCCATGGCCGAATCCTATGAAGCCATAGGCAAGCGAGTCATTGATGGACTGATGATCCCTATGGAAACACTCAGGGCCTTTAGACTGGCTGAAGTCGCAAAGTATGCGACGGAATGCTGGCCGATTGGACAAGTTTACACCTTCTACCTGGTGATGAACAAAGACTCATGGAATAAGCTGCCAGCAGATATTCAGAAGATCTTCAATGAATATCCATTTGAAGAAAAATTGGCCAATATGTGGAATGAAATAGATATCGATGGGAAGAAATATGGTATGGAAAAGGGTTTAAAATTTCTCGAACTGTCACCAGAGGAGATCACCAAGTGGAAGAAAGCTGTGGAACCCGTGGTCGATAAATATGTAAAATCGATGGTAGCGGCAGGATATCCGGAGAAAGAGGTCAGGGAGTATGTGAACTTTATAAGGATGCGAATTGACCACTGGACGAAGAAGCAAGCAGATTTAGGGATCAAATCGTCCACCGGCCCGTCAAAGATTCGCGTGAAGTGGTAGCAGGGGTCGTCACCCACAAGCAATGAAAATTACAAAATATTATCCTCCCCCCTGCCTACCCTGCCTGCGGTAGGCAGGGGGGAGGAGATTAACCGGGTTATTTTCTATGAAAGATGGAGGGCCTGAAGCAAGGATGAGTTTTGACAAATGGCTAAACCGAATCGATCAGTTTACCATGGTATCCAGTCGTTACCTTGAATGGGTGGGAGTTGTCGGTTTGCTGGCGATGTTCCTTGTCAACTTTATTGATGTCCTTGGGGCGAAGCTTTTTCTCTGGCCTTTCCCGGGTGCCGTTGAAATAATTGGTTTCTCTCAGATCGTTGCCATTGCCCCCACGATTACCTTTGCACTCATTCTGGGCCGACATATCAGGGTAGAATTTTTTATGACGAGACTTCCTAAGCGCATTCAAGCGATAATCAACAGTTTCTCTTCTTTTCTGGGATTGGTGCTTTTTGTTTTGATTTTATGGCAGAGCTATCTGTACGGTCAATCCCTCCAAAAAGCAGGTGAGATCGGCTCAACCTCGTATCTGCCCTTTTATCCCTTTGCCTACTTTATTGCTTTTTGTTCCATTCCGGTCTGTTTTGCCTTTCTGGTGGAGGTGCTTCATTCGTTATCCGAGGTTTTAAGAGATGGATCCGGTTAATATCGGTATCATTGGAATCGTTTTTCTCGTCTTGCTCTTTCTCCTCAGAATGCCAGTTGCCTTTGCTATGGCCTTTGTTGGATTTATCGGTTTCTCTTACCTGGGCTCAACGAAAGCGGGGCTCCGACTTTTGGCCCGGGATATCTTTGAACAATTTTCATCTTTCCCTCTCAGTGCTATCCCGATGTTTATCCTCATGGGTTCTTTCGCTTTCGCATCGGGAATTGGAAAAAGGCTTTATGATGCGGCTTATACGATTCTGGGAAATTTGCGGGGAGGCCTGACCATCGCCACTGTCGTTGCCTGTGGCAGCTTTGCTGCCATCTGCGGATCCACGGCTGCTACGGCAGCCACAATAGGGAAGATCGCACTACCGGAGATGAAAAGATATCATTACGATGATACCCTGGCCACGGGTTGCCTCGCCAGTGCCGGTACTCTTGGCATTCTCATCCCCCCAAGCACCATTTTTATCGTCTATGGAATCATCACTGAGCAATCCATCGGCAAACTTTTCGTAGCGGGTATCCTCCCCGGAATAATTCTTACTTTCCTATTTGTGATTACAGTTGCCCTTATCTGCTGGCGTAACCCCGACCTGGGTCCCCCTGGGGCCACAACGAATTGGAAAGAGAAAGTGAAAGCCCTGGCAGGAGTGGTCGAGGCCTTGATTTTATTCAGCCTGGTTATAGGTGGACTGTTTTTCGGTTGGTTTACTCCAACCCAAGCCGGAGGGATTGGGGCAGCCGGTGCTTTGCTTATCGGCTTGGTGAGACGACAACTGAGCTTGGAGGTATTTATTGAGTCGACTCGGGATGGGTTACGAACTTCTTGCATGGTACTCTGTGTTATTGCCGGTGCTACCGTATTTGGCCATTTCATGGCTGTATCGACCATCCCTTTCATCTTGGCTGACTGGGTGGGGGCACTCCCTTTGTCTCCAATGGCTATCATGGGAGTGATCACCCTTATTTATCTCATAGGCGGTTGCTTCATGGATGCCATGGCTCTGGTCGTCCTCACGGTCCCTGTGATCTATCCGGTGGTCCTCCGTCTTGGTTTTGATCCGATATGGTTTGGTGTTATTATCGTGTTGGTCAGTGAGATGGGGGTAATCACCCCGCCTGTAGGGGTGAATGTATATGTCATTAAGGGAATAGCTCCAGATGTGCCTCTGGAGACTATTTTTAAAGGCATTTTCCCCTTTCTTTTGGCAATAGCGATTAATATAGGAATATTAATGGTCTTTCCTAAAATTGCTCTTTTTTTACCTGGGCTCGCGAAATAGTTAAAATGGGCGAGATAACCGTTCCAGGAATATTGAAAGGATAGAATCGATGACCCTCTATGGTGCCAATCCCTTTCCCAGAGAGTTTATCAATCGATACTATGAAAAACGATGGTGGTTCGGAATCACCCTTGGAGAGATGCTCGATAGAAGCTGTGACCTCTACTCCCATAAGGAGGCCCTTGTCGCTGGAGATATTCGATGGACCTATCAGCAGCTTCGGGATTGGACGGATCGGGCAGCCATCGCCTTTCTTGAATTGGGAATTGGTAAACTGGATCGAGTCCTCCTCCAGATTCCGAATTGGTCAGAGTTCGTCTATGCCTATTATGGCCTCCACAAGATCGGGGCTATCCCCGTGATGTGCATTCCCCGATTCTCCCGGAGAGAAATGGAACATTTCTGTGATATCACCGAGGCCAAGGCCTGGATCGTTCCTTTCCACTTTGAAAAGATCGATTATCTCCCGATGATCGAGGCCCTTCGATCCCGCCCCTCCTCTTTAAAACATATTCTCGTGATCGACTCTTTCGACTCTTCTGCGGAAAAGGGTAAATCGCTCCCTGAGGGGACGCTTTCATTTAACGGCGTTTTGAAAAAGGTTGACCTGAAAAAATATCCAAAAGACTACCTTCAATCCTTCAGACCCGATCCCGATGAGATCTGCCATCTGATGCCGACCGGTGGATCAACAGGCCTCCCCAAGCTTGTCCCGCGGACACATAATGATTTCCTTTGCAATGTCGAGTATCGGACAAAGGTCTGGGAGCGAAGTCCCCATGATATCACCCTCATCGCCACCCCCATCACTCACAATATGGCGATTGAGGTCTCCATGAACCCCTCCTTCCTCACTGGAGGGAAAGTGGTCATGATCCCCTCAACCCGGCCCAAAGAGATTCTGGAAGCGATCGAAAGGGAGCGGGTGACAACGATGATCCTGGTGGTGGCACAGCTTCAGCAAATTGTGGATTATCCCGAACTCGACCAATATGATCTTTCTTCCCTCGATGTGATTGCGGGTGCAGGATCGCATGTACCGGCAGAACTGGTGAAGAAGGTTTATGATAAACTCAAGTGCAAGTTCTTCAATGTCTTTGGCATGTCAGAAGGACCCTGCACCCAGACCCGGTACGACGACCCGGATGAAGTGATTTTTCACACGGTTGGATGGCCTGTCTGTCCCTACGATGAATTCAAAGTGATCGACGCAGCAGGCAACGAACTTCCTCAAGGAAGAGAAGGGGAACTGGTGGCCAGGGGACCGTGCATCTTTCGAGGATACTACAAGGCAGAGGATGAAAATCAGAAGGCCTTCACGCCCGATGGTTTTTTCAGAACCGGGGATATCGCCCGATTCGATCAAGAGGGCCGTCTGACCATCACAGGCCGGAAAAAAGATATCATCATCCGTGGCGGAGAGAATATCAGTGCCATTGAGGTGGAGGAGTTGATCAGCGATCATCCCAAGGTGGAGCAGGTGGCTGCCGTTGGCATGCCAGACCCTATCCTGGGAGAGCGGGTCTGCGCCTTCATCAAACCAAAGAAAGAGACGACGGTCTCTTTTGAAGAAATTATCTCCTACCTCAAAGAGAAGAAGACCTCGGTGCTCTACCTTCCTGAACGGATTGAGATTATTGAGGAGATGCCTCTGACGAACGTCGGCAAGGTGGATAAGAAGCGCCTGAGAGAAGAGATTAAGGAGAAGCTGAAGAAGGAAGGGAAGGGTTGAAATTAAGAGTTATGAGTTTTAAGTTATGAGTTAAGAATTTAGAATAAATCATTATCTTAACCAACCACCAATCACGATTCACGACTCACGAGTAGAAGGGAGTTAAAGATGCGTCTTCCAAAATTTGAGTATCTGGCTCCAAAGACCCTGAAGGAGGCAGCAAAAACTCTCGCTCTGGACATGAAAGGATCGGTCCTTCTTGCAGGGGGGACAGACCTTCTCGTCAATATGAAGCATCGTGTGATTCAACCCAAACGGGTCATCAGCCTCAAGGGGATACCGAATTTGGCCTATATTTCAAATGGAAAGGATAGTTTGAGGATAGGAGCTCTCACAACCCTTCACGACCTCGCCTCTTCATCGATCATCCAGGAAAAACATCCTGCTATCAGCCAAACAGCCAGAGAGGTAGGGGCTTATGCCCACCAGGCAATGGGAACCATCGGTGGAAATCTCTGCCAGGGGAATCGGTGCCGGTTCTATAATCAGTCGGCCTTCTGGAGAAGCGTGAGACCCTATTGCTATAAGTCAGGAGGGGAACTCTGCCATGTCGTGAGAAAGCCTAAGGAATGCCATTCCACCTATTGCGGTGATATGGCCCCTGTGCTCATGGCCCTGGACGCTCAGATCAAGGTGACTGGATTTGATGGGGAACGGTCTTTTCCTATAAAAAAGCTTTACACCCAGAATGGGAAAAAACCCCTCGCCCTAAAAAAAGGGGAAATATTGAAGGAGGTTTTCGTCCCACCCCCCTCCGGGAAAACCATCTATCT
>JBFMAE010000300.1:0-11293 GCA_040756085.1 Thermodesulfobacteriota bacterium
CCGGATCTGAGAGGACTTCTTAAAGTACGGGAGGCCCAGGAACTTCAAGGGAAGATCGCTGAACAGATCTATGATCTCAAAAACCTCGAAAGGGACTTTAATCCTTCTTCCCTGAGTAGACTTTTCTATGAACAGGAGAAAGAGATCATCGCTAAGATCCGGCTGGGAGACAGAATTGGAGCAAAAGAGATTCTTTATCAACTTCTGGCCATCATTCTCGTTCAATATCTTGAGAACTTTGAACTCCTTAAAATTTCCATTCTGGAACTTCTTATCATCCTCTCTCGAGCAGCCGTTGAAGCAGGGGCTAAAATAGAGGAGATGCTGGGAATGCGATACGGGTTTGTCACCGAACTGGCGAGAATCAGGGATCAAGAGACCCTTTGTCTCTGGGTCGTTAAAGTCCTTGAAAAACTGATGGATGGAATTTACCAGACGAGGCATGCCAAAAATTATCAGCGACTGATGAGAGCTTCCGAATTCGTTGAGACCCATTATAATGATTCCTTGACCGTTGAACAGATAGGCAAGGTGGTCTGTCTCAGTCCATCTCGTCTCAGTCACATCGTCAAGGAAGAATGGGGTTTAACGTTGGGGGAGTATATCTCGAAAGTGAGAATCGAAAAGGCGAAAGTTTTGTTAAAGGATAAAGAGTTACCCATCTCGCAGGTCGCTCTTGAGGTGGGGTTTCCTGATCAGAGTTATTTCACAAAGGTCTTTAAAAAGATTGAGAAATGTACACCAAAGGCCTTCCGGCAGAATGTTTCCGAATGGACAGTATAACTTCATTGAGGTAATATTTTATATAAAAAGCAGATTTGAGGGAGAAGTCAAATGAGAGAAGCGTTAAGATATTTAAACAATGCAAAAGAGATACTCAAGCGTATCCCAATTGAAAACAATATTTACACAGAGATGAAACCTGTACGTGAGGCTTTTGGGACAGCCTACCTCGCCATATTAGAGGCAATTAATGAGAGCCTTATCAAAAAAGGCATAACTAAAAAGGAACTACCCAAATCAGTAGATGCATATAGAGCGGTTTTACAAAAATATATAGCGGTTCATGATGGAAAATTGATGAGGGAATTTGAAATGCTGTACGATACCCTGCATATAGCAGGGTACTACAGGGCGCTTATTTATAATGTTAATGTGGTTAAGGAGGCTTTGAAGGCTGCTGGATCTTTTATTAAGAAGTTAAGTTGAAGGATCATTTAAAACCTATCTATTCTGATACTCACTCCTTTGGAATTCCCTCCGAACTCCAATCTCTCAGGGCGTAATAATCCTGAAGCATTTTTCGAAGGTCTTCTCTTCGGATTGTTTTTCCATCTTTGCCTAAAGGTTCGTCAAAAAATCTTTTCGGAAGGGTGTCATCATTCGGGGAGATGCCCTCACGGAGATTGAACTTCCGGGTCTCATTCTGAATAGTGGAAGAAATTTTTCTCAAATCCTTTTCATCCAATTTGAGACCTGTGGTGACTTCAATGATTGTTGAAAGGTAATTCCAGTCCCAGTAGGTATCTCGATAGAATCGGCATAAAATCAGGGAATCGTGGATGTTGAAACGATCTTCATAGTCGATGAAGAGTTTTGCCTTTCCTTCAATTTGATCTGGAGGAATAATTCCTGCAAGTTCTGTCCTAAAAAAGGTGGATCGAAGGTGGCAGGCCCCCCGATCTGCGGTGGCATAGGCAAGGCCCATTCCCTTGAGAACTCTTGGATCGTAGCCCGCAGGATCAAGCCCTTTCACATGGATGGCAATATCCTCCATCTTCCAAGTTTTGGCAGCATGTCGGATCCCTTCTGCTAAAATGGCACCCAGCCCTCTTTTGGAGGCAATGTCGTGAAGTAATTCAGCAATCTTGTCCACATCACCCCAATGGATCTTTTCTTTAATTCGACCCATCTCTGCGGCTTCGATAGCAAAGGCACAGAGGCTTCCAGCAGAGATGGTATCCAGCCCAAGGTGATCACAGATATCATTCAAATAGGCAATCTCTTCAATCTCATGGGCCATGCAAAGGCCCCCAAAGGAATAGATCGTCTCATATTCTGGTCCTTCAATTTTTAATCCTTTGTGTCTTCCCTCTTTAACCTCGCTTAGATTTCCGCAGGCTATGAAACAGCGGAGACACGCACTAGGCTTTACCTGGCAACGTTCGAGGAGCGCTTCTGCACTGATCTTCTCCCATCCCTCAAATGTTCCAAGATGCCAGTATTTTGAGGGAAAGCCTCCGACAGTATTGTTCATTGCCACCAGCATTGGGGTTCCTAATCTCCTATAATTTTGAGCTGCAGGGGTATCTTTTCCTCGCTCCAGAGTTTCCTTCGCAAATTGATCTAAGCGATCAGGATAAGCGTCCTCTCGTTTCTTTTCCCCATGAAAAACAATGGCCTTCACCTTTTTTGAGCCCATTACTGCACCGACACCCGTTCTGCCAAGGGATCGCCAATAATCGTTCTCAATCACGGCATATCGGACAAGGTTTTCTCCGGCAGGGCCGATGACAATAGCGCCAGCACTTTTTTGATTTATCCTTTTTAAAACCTCATCCTCTGTGAAATAGGTATCCTTTCCCCAGAGGTCTTTTGCATCGTGAAATAAAACCTTTTGATCAGAAACCTCAACCCAGAGCGGTTCATCAGATGCATCTTCGAAAATAAAGGCATCATACCCGGTCCGGCTCATCGGTTCTGCAACTTTGCCTCCGGAATAGGATTCTGAGAAGATTCCGGTCAGGGGAGATTTGGTGAAAACGCCATGCCGACAGGAACCATAGATTCGACTATCTGTGACAGGACCAAGGCAGAAGATAAGTTTGTTCTTTGGAGAGAAAGGATCAACCCCCGGAGAATTCTCCTTCATGAGGAGATAAATGCCAAGCCCCTTTCCACCCAAATAGGTTTCATAAACTGAATCAGAGATGGTTTCTTCTTTAAAGGTTTTTGCTTTAAGATTGATATGCAGGATTTTATTAAAGAAGCCTTTCATGGGTATCTCCTTAAATAAATAACCTTCGGGACGGGACGGCCCAAATGTCTGGTTCAGCAATCTTTTTTATAGAGTCCCCCTGGTAAATGACCATTCCCCCTCGCCACTCTTTCCCTAAGCCAAGCGCAACTTCTTTCATAGCTCTTAAGTCTGAGGGGGTAATCTGTTTCCGAGCTTTAATCTCCATGCCGATATTTCCGTTTTCAGTCTGTAAGAGAATATCTAATTCGAGACCCGAACGGGTTCGATAAAAATAGAGTTCTGCATCTTTTTGGGTGGTCTTTATCCATTTCATGACCTCCCCGACTACCATCGTCTCATAAATCTCTCCTGAAAGTTCTCCCCTGAACCCGCTTAATTGCCGCAAGAGTCCTATGTCCAGCCAATAGAGTTTTGGAGTTTTAATGACGGAGCTCGTAATATTCTTATGGTATGGCTGGAGAAGGATGGTTTGATAGGATAGCCTGAAATATTTAAAATATCTTCGTGCCGTGTCAATACTTACGGAGGTATCACGAGCTAATTCAGAATAGTTTAACAGTTTACCGGATCGTAACGCTGATAATTTTTGAAATGTTCTGAACGGACTGAGATCATCAAGCCTTGCCAGATCCGATAAATCCCTCTCCAGATAGGTAAATTCATAATCTCTTAACCATTTCCATCGCTCATCCTCTGGAAGGGACAAAAGGGCTGGCATCCCTCCCCATTGTAGGAGATGATTTTCTGCTTCGCGATGCTTTTGGTCAATTTTATCCAATAAAACCTCGGGAATGTCTTTTAGAATGGAATTAAAATCTTTACTTGAAAAAAATCGGTCAATCAATGGTGGTTCGACCATCTTTGAGTCCGAATCCCAATAGAGTTCACTCATCATGAGTGGCCAGAGTTCATATATTGAGACCCGACCGGCTAATGATTCTCGTATCTTTTTTAGCAAAAGGATCTGGCTCGACCCTAACATTAGACAAAAGGAAATTCCCCCATCATCATAAGCGTATTTGACCTTTTCAAATACAACGGGTTCTTTCTGAGCTTCATCAATAATTGCATTGCCCACACTTTTTGCCCATGAGGCAGATGAAATTGATTTGAGCAAATCTCTATTTTCCGGAGAGTCAAGATTGATATAATTTAATTGAGGATATTTATATCTCGATAATGTAGTTTTGCCAGTCTGTCTTGCACCTGTAAGAATAACTAAACGCCTTAGGTCTGGTTTGGGTAAAAAACTTTCCAAAAAACGATATTTCTGTAAATTTACGCTCATGACCGTAAATTTTACAGGATATTTTCATAAAGTCAAGCAAAAAATAGTTTTTTAGCTCATTCACCGTCGGAAGGGAATTAAAAAGGACTTTTGTGATGAAGAATTCCATCAAAAAAATCGATTAATTCGCTGCCATTCGTTCTATTCATTTAGTGTTTTCTACCTAATAAGGAAAATTAAGGGTAGATCCCTCTCAACTTCGTGGCCTCTGCCACTCTTCCGATTCCCAACATCAAGGCCGCTGTTCTCATATCCACCTTATCTTTTTGGGAGATGTTGAGCACCTCTGCAAAGCTTCGCCTCAGAATTCGAGTTAATCGTTCAGAGATTTCTTCTTCGCTCCAGAGAAGTTCCTGGAGGTTCTGAACCCATTCGAAATAGGAGACAGTGACGCCCCCTGCGTTTGCGAGAATATCAGGAACGACAAAAACACCCCGATCATGGAGAATTTCATCAGCTTCCGGGGTTGTGGGACCATTGGCCCCTTCGGCAATAATCTTGGCTTTGATCTTCGAAGCGTTCTTATGGGTGATCTGGTTCTCTAAGGCTGAAGGGACGAGGATGTCACAATCCAGTTCTAAAAGTTCCTCATTCGTTATCTCCTCCCCTCCTTTGGCTTCCGGAGTAATGAGGCAAGCATACCTGTTTTTGCAATCCAATACCGCCGAAACATCTAATCCATCCTCATTATATATCCCACCCTTCGAATCGCTGATTGCGATGACTTTGGCTCCCGCCCTTTCAAAATATTGAGCGGCAATGCCACCCACATTGCCACATCCCTGGACCACCGCCCGAGCCCCTTCCATAGGGATATTTAGGTGTCGAACCGCCTCCTGAGCCGTGATGAAGACCCCTTTGCCCGTGGCTTCAAATCTTCCCAAAGATCCACCTAACTCCAGAGGCTTTCCAGTCACCACACCATGAACCGAGTAACCCTTCAACATACTATAAGTGTCCATGATCCAGGCCATGACCTGTGGATTGGTATAAACATCAGGAGCCGGAATATCCTGATCCGGACCGATCATCATAGCAATTTCCCATGTGAAACGCCGTGTCATATTCTCCAACTCCCTTAATGACATCCTTTTGGGATCGCACTGGACCCCGCCCTTTGCCCCTCCAAAGGGGATATTGACCACGGCAGCCTTCCAGGTCATCCACATAGCCAGAGCCCTCACTTCGTCCAAATCAACATCGGGATGATAACGAATTCCCCCTTTTCCTGGACCCCGGGTCATATTGTGCTGAACCCGATATCCTGTAAAAATTTTGACACTCCCATCGTCCATCTTCACAGGGAAATGGACGATCATCTCCCGCTTCGTCTGTTTGATCTTTTCACAGAGCCCTGGATCTAATTTCAAATGCTCTGCTGCAATATCTACTTGTTTCATTGCCACATCAAGAGGGTTGATCCTATCTTTTTTATTTGCCATAACATGACCTCCTTTTTATCTTCTGAGGTAGATATCTTACACATCATTGTACTTCAATTAATCAATCCGAGGTAAAACATTTTTGAGAAATTCATCATCTCAACTCTCCCTCCAAATCCCCGGAATTTTTCCATTACAAAAAGGACAAAAACCTTTTTTAACATAATTTTTTAAAACGATAAAGTGCGTTCTCTCAATCAACTTATTGCCACATTTTGGACAGTAGGTGCTATTGGCAGGATGGCCGACCACATTTCCAACATATACATATCTAATTCCCTCACTTATCGCTAAGGATCTGGCTTCCTCAAGGGTCTGGATGGGTGTGTAGGGTAGGTGTTTCATCTTATAAGAGGGTGAAAAGCGAGTAAAGTGAAGAGGGACATCTCTTCCGAGATTCTCTATAATCCATTTGGACATCTTTTTAATGTCGTCCCTATGGTCATTCAGGGTGGGAATGATTAAGTTGACAATTTCGAGATGTTTATTTGCTTCTTTAATGGTTTTTAAAGTTTCTAATACCGGTTCAAGCCTCGCTTCTGAAATCTCCTGATAAAATTTTGGATTGAAGGATTTTAGATCGACCGTCACCGCATCCATAAATTTGAGTAACTCCAACATAGGAGCCTTGGCCATCCCTCCATTGCTGTGGCACAGGGTCAGTAAACCCTTCTTTTTAGCTTCTCGGATAATATCATATATGAACTCATAAAATACGGTGGGTTCGTTGATACTGTGAGAAATTGATTTACATCCATTCCTCAATGTTTCTTCAATAATCTCCTTTGGTGAATAGTTTAATGTTTTGATGTTCTCCGGAGGAGATTGGGAGATCGACCAGTTATGGCAATGTTTGCATCTGAAATTACAGGATGCCGTATAGACACAGAGGTTTTTATGACTCGGGACCATGTGATACATGGGCTCAAGTTCAATAGGATCGATCTGAAGGCCTCCCGGTCTTCCATAAACCAGACTCCGGAGTTCACCCGCTCTGTTTTCTCTGCCCCGGCAGAAGCCTCGTCTTCCCTCCGGGATGAGACATTGTCGAAGACAGAGTTCGCACTGGATCAGATTATTTCCACCTTTTTTAAAAAACAGGGTCTTTCTATCAAGGCCTTTATGGAAAGGGGGATCCGTTTCTTTGGATTGGGCGGGGGATAGAAAAAGATGGGAATTCATGCCCCCATAGAGGAGACAGAAGAATGATTTTTTCAAAAAGGAGCGACGGGTTAACCCTAAATCCATTTTCCTTGAAGGGTAGAATTGCAGAACTTGCATTTTCCATTCACCAAGTTCATTTCAAGGATATCAAAATGTGTCCGAAAGATGATTCTTTTATTGCAATTAGAGCAAAAGGTAGAATTGTAAACGTGCCCCGGGACATTCCCGATGTAAACATATCTCAAGCCATTCCTCTTTGCAATCTCGTAAGCGGATTCCAGGGTTGAGATCGGGGTAGGGGAAAGATGGGTCAATTTATAATTTGGGAAAAACCTCGTAAAATGGAGTGGGGTATCCGTGCCGAGATTCTCCTTAATCCATCGACACATCGCATCAATCATGTTCGGATCGTCATTCAATGTGGGGACGACGAGATTGACAATCTCGAGCCATACCTTTTCTTTTTTAACCGTGACAAGGGATTCCAAAACTGGCTTTAGCGTGGCTGAGGAGACCTCCTCATAGAATTTTTCACTAAAACCTTTGAGATCGATCTTCACCGCATCAAGGACAGAAAGAAGCTTTAGGAGAGGTTCTCGATTAATATATCCATTTGAGACAATGGAGGTCTTTATCCCCGATCGTTTTGCAATAACCGAAATGTCATATAGGTATTCATAATAAACGGTGGGCTCTGTATAGGTAAAGGAAATGGAAGGGAGTTTTTGATTTTTTGCCTTCTGAACGATCTCGGATGGGTGATAGGAGTAGTGATTCAACTCCTCAAAGCTCTTCTGAGAGAGATGCCAGTTTTGGCAATATTTACAACGCAGATTGCAGCTCGCACAGGTGAGGCATAACCTGAAATGGCCAGGAGAAAAATGGTAGAGGGGTGCCTTTTCGATTGGACCAATATCGACCACAGCAGGTTTTCCATAGACGATCGTATAAAGTTTGCCTTTATGGTTTTCCCTGTTTCTGCAGAAACCCCTTCTCCCATCAGAAATGATACATTCTCTTGGGCAGAGGAAGCATTGGACATTTGGCCCATTTAAATTTTTATAGAACATTGCCTCACGAACCGGTGTGGGGGTAGATGGTTTTCCCTCTGCCCCGTTCAGGAGGGATAAATTTCCGGTTGCAGCGAGAAGTTGGAACATTTTCTTAAGAAAGCTCCTCCGATCAAACATATCTTAACACTAATACTTAATCCCTCGGTCTGTTCGGTGACCGAACCCTACGCATTCAATATATTACCTGTAGGGTCCGCTTATCAAGCGGACCGTTTGGGGTTTATTGTTGGCCGGGTCTTTTCACAAACCATCCAGTGGACTCCTTATTTCAGAGGGTTTCTTCCGTATCACATGGGTATAAATCATGGTTGTGTTGACATGCTTGTGGCCTAAAAGTTCCTGTATCGTCCTGATATTATGTCCCGCCTCAAGGAGATGAGTTGCAAAACTGTGACGCAGGGTGTGACAGCTTGCCATTTTTGGTAAACTCGCCTTCATCACCGCATCTTTTACAGCACGCTGAATGGCAGAGGGATGAATGTGCCACCGCATCACTTTACCGGTTCGTGGATCAACGGATAATTTCTCCGCCGGAAATAACCACTGCCAGCCCCATTCTTTGGGAGCATTAGGGTATTTCTTTTCCAGGGCATCTGGAAGAGAAACTTCACCATACCCCATCTTTACATCCTGATCATGGATCTCTTTGACAGAGGCCACATGCCTGGCAAGTTCTTCTCTTATTTTTCGAGGTATCATTAGCGCCCTGTCCTTTTCACCCTTACCGGAGTGAACCATGAGAAGATCGTTTTCAAAATCGACATCCTTTATCCTCAAACGGAGGCACTCCATCAGGCGAAGCCCACACCCGTACATGAGTTGGGCCATAAGCAGATGGGGACCATCCAGGAAAGACAGAAGCTTCTTCACTTCGTCTCGACTCAGAACGGTAGGTAGAATCACCTTCCGTTTTGCCCTCGCGACGGATGTCAGATCATCCACTTCCTTTTGTAAAATGTGCCGATACAGGAACAAAAGGGCATTAAATGCCTGATTCTGTGTTGAGGCGGAAACACGGCCATGAAGAGCAAGATGGGTAAGATACTTTTTCATATCATTTGATTCAAGTGAATGTGGATCCCGATCCTTTAAAAAAGTTTTAAAACGTGCGATCCATCCGAGATAGGTTTTTTCTGTGCTCAAAGAAAAGTGCCTGAGGCGAATAACATTTTTTGCCTCCTCCAGCGTCTGTTTCCATTGAACAGACGCTTTTGGGTCGACCGATGTCTCCCTGGGATCCTTTGCCAGGGGGGTGACTTGTTGTAATGACTTCTTGAGATATTTTTCAACATAAAGGATAACTGCATCTGCTGCCTGCTTGACCTGCCAGTCCGCGATTTTTTCATCAGCATCAAGGGAATCCAGATATCGAGAGACACTTTCTGTGGTAATATTTTCCAGTTGGTAATGACAAGACTTAAGGAATCTCCTAACCCAGTGAAGGTAGAACTTGATTTTATCTTCTGGTATGTTTCCTAATTCTAAGATAAACGCTTCAAAATCCCTGAGCACTTCATTTTTCCTGTCCATCATAACCCCTCAATAATGATTTTTAGGATTTAATTATATGCAATATAACATTAATTTTCAAACAAATTACTTAAGGTCAAAAGAAGGTCTATGACCATCAATAAAACGGTAACCATATGAATCTACATAGGTAATAAACGATTTCCTGTATCATTAAAATCTCTATAAGTCCCAGAAAATTTGCTTGACAAGATTGATTAACAACTATAGGATTGGAAGAAATTACAACCTGCAGTTCAATAACCGTAAGGCGGGCCGCTTGAGTCGTGCCCAAATATGAATAAAGATAAAAAAATTATATATAACTGCAATATAAAATGGGCACGACTCTACGCTTTCGCCTGCCTCGCTGTCCGGCTGGCGCCGGACTGATTCGCTCGGCGGCTCACCCGCCTTACGGTGAGCTGCCCGGCTTTGCCGGCCTCGCGCTTGTCGGCGGGCCGCTACCAGCGGCCCGCCTAACCAATCGCTCGACCGGCCGTTGTCACTCGCCTGCTGCCCTTCGGGCCTCAGGCTCGCGCCAACGCCGGTCAGCTTACCGTTATGCCGTTGGATGATTCATAAAACGAATATATGAAATCTATCAGAGCAACAATTCCAGGTGTGCCTTATGCTCAAAACAAGACACGCAGCAACCTGAGCGCTCCAAGCGAGTGGACCCAAGCTGTGATCCGACATACAGCAGATCTTCCAAAAATCCGCGAAGCCTGTCTACTACGAATCACTTATCTGCTTCCACGAGCACATATTCCCAAAGATTACCCATTCGGCACAGATCTCGACAACCTAAGTAAGCGTTTTCTTGATGGTCTTTGCAAAACTGTCTTTTCTGAAGCACCAGGTAAAGACTCATGTGTTGTCGCAATGGAGTCAATTAAGATCATTGTCGAAACAAAAGAAGAAGCCGGTGCTCATATTGAAATACTTCCAATCAGGATGACCTAAAAATTAATAATTGCCTAAATAATTAGTCGGTTTTCTGGTATAATATATCATGATATAATGGGTGTGGGAGTGCAAAAGTGGAATTTGAATGGGACCCGGAAAAAGCGTCTTCAAACGAGCGAAAGCATGGTGTCCCTTTTCATGAAGCAGCTACGGTGTTTGGCGATCCACTTGCGATAACATTTTCGGACCCTGATCATTCAATTGGAGAGCATAGATTCCTCACTTTCGGACTTTCTCTGAGGAACCGTCTATTGGTAGTCGCTCATACAGAACGGCATGGAAAAACAAGAATAATTAGTGCAAGGAAAGCAACACGATATGAAAGGACAATATATGAAAACGGCTAAAAAAGAGAATATGCGAAAAGAATACCACCGCGAAGATCTTGGTATCGGTGTTCGGGGGAAGTACTATGATGAGTATAGAAAGGGAACAAATCTTGTTCTCTTGAGCCCGGATGTGGCGAAAGCATTTCCAACAGAAGAAGCTGTAAATAATGCCCTCCGATCCCTCATAAATATTGCTCAGGAAATGATTGGCCTAACCCTTATAAGGCCTCCCGTTGTCAAGAGAAAAAAAGGAGATTTCTGAAAAAATGGAGATTTTAATGGGTCCTCCTTTTTAGAGGAGACTCGATGAGCTGAAGGATTGGTGAATTAGGCAAATCTTAGAATGAATTTTCTTCTTTTTCCCTCTGTCTTTGCTCCTTTCTTACCCCGTTTGAAGTAATTCTGTCTCCTCAAAAGATCCTGACGGAAAATAAAGGGAAAAGGATTTCCTTATTTTTTACCGATACCCTCTGATTGTCTAAAAGCTCTGACTTGGTTTCCCATTGCGGTTTCAGACAGAAGTCTGCACCAAACACTTA
>JBFMAE010000301.1:0-9222 GCA_040756085.1 Thermodesulfobacteriota bacterium
CCTTCCCATAAGACCCGGCCTCCCTCCTGAAACAAGGGGTATAGGCCGTATAATAAAGAGGGAGGGTTCCTTCCTCAAGGACTTCATCCTGATGGATGTTGGTCACTGGGACTTCTGCAGTCGGAATGAGAAAGTATTCGGTTCCCTCCACCCTGAAAAGCTCCTCCTCAAATTTTGGAAGCTGTCCTGTGCCGGTCATCGTTGTCCGATTGACCATAAAAGGAGGAAGAACTTCCTGATATCCATTTTCTCGGGTATGGAGGTCCAGCATGAAATTGATCAGTGCCCTTTCCAGTTTCGCCCCGAGATCCCTGTAGAGCGTAAACCGGGCACCTGTAATCTTTGCTCCGGATTTAAAATCGAGAATCCCCAATTCTTCGCCTATGTCCCAATGGGGTTTGGGTTCAAAATCGAATTTGGGAATCTCGCCCCATCGCCTAACCTCGACATTGTCCGAGGAATCTTTCCCTGGGGGGACAGAGGAATGTGGAAGATTGGGAACAGTAAGGAGAAATTCCTGCAAAATCCTTTCTTTCTTCTCAACGGCCCCATCCAAATCCTTTAATTCCTGAGACACTTTTTTCATTTCAGAAATTAATTCCGAAGCATTCTGCCCTTCCCTCTTCCGTTTGCTGACTTCATCAGAGACCTTTTTCTGGAGGGCCCTTAACCTCTCCCATTCCTGGATGGCTTTTCGCCGTTCTCCATCAATTGAAACAAATTGGTCGAGATGGATGGCTTGACCTCTTAAAGCCAACCTCTCCCTGACTTCATCGATATGTTCTCGAATGTATTTGGCATCGAGCATAGAATCTCCAACCCATGGAATGACGGAAAAAATGGAATATTGGAATAATGGTATAAAGAAACAAAAAAATAAATTCCACTGCTCAAACAGGCATTTTTCAACCCATCATTCCAGTATTCCAACCTTCCAATATTCTATAAACTTAACAATATCATCTATTTCTTTCTAAATCAATTATTGTCTTTTTATCAGATCAGGTTTAGAAGAGACGGGCTGTTTTAACGAGAGGTGGCCAGCGATGGTTTCGATCTGTTTTCCTTCTACAAGGAATTGAATACGTTTGATTTCGGGGAAATTGAGGGTGAGCGAGTTGACAACGGAATAGACCGTCAACATCTCTGCGGAACTACCTCCAGGATGATCCCTGGTGAGGGCGAGGTTAAAATTAACCTTTGCCACGCCTTTCTCATCCAGGTTTAGAGCTAACAGCTTTGTTCTGGAAGGCAAGGTGGGAATGAGATTTCCCTTTGGGCCTTTGATCAGCTCGATGAGGGTCTCCTCTGCCTCTTCTTCGTCATCCTCTCTTTTTAAAATCTTTCGTATCTCTCCGATCAAATATTCACCTTCGGGGTCTGAGAAGTAAAGAATTACCTCTCTCTTTTCACCAAGGACACCCCTTTCCTCAAGCCATGGTCGAATAGCGTTGTAGATCTCCTGACGGAAGAAAAAGGCCATCGATGCCCCGATCCCAACCATAATCAGAAAAAAGAGGCCTTTCCTGATCCAGTTTTTTTTATGACTTTTTTTCTTGCGTTTTTGCTTCATCGAAAACTTACCTATTGATTTCTCTTTTCTTCCGCCATCTTTCCTACGATCGGCAAGGAATATCTTTCTCCCCGAAGCGCCTTAACCATGAGGATGAGCCACAGAATGAGGCTTAAAATCCAGATCGGAATGACTAGAAGGTTGATAATAGGTATAAATCCCAAGATGATCGAAATAACAAAGAGCCCGAGAAAGGTGATAGTTGACTGCATGGCATGAAACTTCACAAAGCTACTCTTCTTCTCCACCACCAAAAAGACGATCCCTGTGATAAATCCCAAGAGATAGCAGAAGAAACCTGCCACATTCTCTTCCAATCCTGTACTCGATCTTTCTTTTTCTTCCATAACCGCCCTCCTTGATGAATTAATTTAGAATATTGGATGGCTATTTATCAATAGGGTCATAAAAAGTCAACCCCGTAGGGGATAAATTATCATACGACGTACTTTTCAAGAAAAGTATAAACCCTAATGTTTCAAAAAAAACCATATAATCCAGCAGACAGGAGTGCTGGAAAAGCTTTCCACCTGCCTGCGCGTAGCCCCGCCTGCCGAAGCCTCGTGCGGCGGGCAGGCGCTTCGGCGAAGGCAGGGCGGCCACCTTCCTACCAATTGTTTCCGAGCGATAAGCTACAGGACATACCCACGGGGTCAATGGACAAAATTGTTGAGTTTCTTTTTTAAGAACTGCCCTGTATACGAGTCTGGATTTTGAATCAAATCTTCCGGTGTTCCACATCCAACCACCTCTCCTCCTCTCTCCCCACCCTCAGGACCTAAATCGATGATGTAATCAGCCGATTTGATCACTTCCATATTGTGTTCAATCACGATGACCGTGTTTCCCCTGTCTGTAAGTCTGTTCAGAACATCAAGCAATCTCTGAATATCTGCAAAATGAAGACCTGTGGTTGGCTCATCCAAGATATAGATCGTCCTCCCTGTCTCCCTCTTACTCAACTCCCTTGCCAGTTTAATTCGTTGAGCCTCTCCTCCAGAAAGTGTTGGTGCGGGTTGTCCCAAACGGAGGTAACCCAGACCCACATCGCAAAGGGTCTGAAGTTTTTGACGGATCGCAGGAAGATTCGAAAAATAATCATAGGCCTCATCTCCTGTCATCTCCAACACATCTGAAATCGTCCTCCCCTTATATCGAATGTCGAGCGTCTCCCGGTTGTAACGTTTCCCATGACACTCCTCACAGGTCACATAAACATCAGGGAGAAAATGCATCTCGATCCGCAAGATGCCATCCCCATGGCACGACTCGCATCGCCCCCCTGAAACATTGAAACTGAACCGTCCCGGTGGATATCCCCTCATCCTCGATTCGGGTAGCTGAGCAAAGAGTCCCCGGATCGGCTGAAACAGGCCAGTATAGGTGGCCGGGTTGGAGCGGGGTGTCCTTCCGATCGGCATCTGGTCCACATGTACGACTTTATCCACATGTTCCAGCCCTTCAATTCCCCGAACGGAAAGACAGCGATCCCGTGTACGATAGAGTTGTTGGCTTAGTAAATAATAGAGGGTGTCGATGATCAATGTGGATTTCCCTGATCCTGAAACCCCGGTGATACAGGTGAACACACCCAAAGGAATATTCACATCGATATTTTTCAAATTATTGGCTGTGGCTCCCCGGATCACTAAATACTCATCCCCAACCGGCCTTCTCTGCTTCGGAAGTGGAATGAATTTTTTTCCTGATAAATATTGCCCGGTCAATGAATGCTCGGCCTTTATCAATGCCTCTGGGGGTCCAGCGAAAACGACTTCCCCACCCCTTTCCCCGGGACCGGGGCCCATATCGATGATATAATCGGCCAAGCGGATCGTCTCCTCATCGTGCTCCACAACGATGACGGTATTTCCCAAATCCCTTAGCCGTTTTAACGTTCCCAGAAGGCGCAGGTGGTCCCTCTGATGGAGCCCGATGCTGGGTTCATCGAGAATGTAGAGCACGCCCACCAGACTTGACCCGATCTGGGTGGCCAGACGAATGCGTTGAGACTCTCCCCCAGAGAGGGTAGCAGCCATTCGATCCAGAGTGAGGTAGTCCAGGCCGACTTCCACCATGAACCTCAATCGCTCCTCAATCTCTTTTAAAATACCCTGAGCAATTTTTTGAGATCGTGGGTTCAACTCCAAATGCGTTAAAAATTCCAATGCCTCCCTGATATAGAGATGGGTGACTTCGGCGATAGACCTTCCACCTACCTTAATCGATAAAACATCCTTTTTCAGCCGAGTACCTCCACATTCCGGACAGGGAGCCATATTCATAAACCCTTCCAGCTCCTCCATCCCTTCTCCATTCTCCTGCCATTTCCTCTCCAACTCCCGGATCACTCCTTCAAACTCCTGCCGGAAGAGATGAGACCTGTGCCTCCCTTTTACCCTGAAAGAGATCTTTTCTTCCTCAGATCCGTACAGGAGAAGGTGCTGAACGGATTTGGGTAATCGATGGAAGGGGGTTTCGAGATCGAAATGGTAATGGTTCGCCAATCCCTCCAGAATGGGCCGTAGAAAAGACTCTCCCCTCTTCTTCCACGGAAGGATGGCACCCTCATTGACCGAGAGGGATGGGTTCGGAACAATGAGATCGGGATCAAAATAGGACTTGGTTCCCAATCCGCTACAGGCGGGGCAGGCACCCTGGGGATTGTTGAAAGAGAACATCCGGTGTGTGATCTCTGGAAAACTGAAACCGCAATCTATGCAGGAGAACTTTTGACTGAAGATCATGGGAGGCGATTCCTCCCTCTCCACTTTCACGATCCCTTCTGAGAGGTGGGAGGCGATCTCCAGGGAATCGTAAATTCTCTTTTCTGCCCCTTCTCTGACCACCAGACGATCGACTAGGACATCGATTTCGTGTCGCTTCTTCTTATCCAGCCGGATCTCCTCACCGAGATCGCTAATCTCACCATCAATCCTCACCCTCACAAACCCATTCCTCCGGAGTTCATCCAGTTCCTTGCGATACTCACCTTTCTTCCCCCTCACCATGGGTGAAAGGATCGTTAGAGGCGTTCCCTTTGGAAGCCGGAGGATCGTCTCCGCCATCTGCTGGAGGGTCTGTGAAGAAATGGGAGAACCGCAATGAGGGCAATAAGGTTCTCCGATCCTCGCGAAAAGGAGCCGGAGGTAATCATAGATCTCTGTCACCGTCCCCACGGTAGAACGCGGGTTTCGTGACATGCTCCTCTGGTCGATGGCAATGGCCGGCGAGAGACCTTCGATCGATTCGACATTGGCCCTCTCCATCTGTTCCAGGAACTGCCGGGCATAGGCCGAAAGCGACTCCACATACCGCCGCTGGCCCTCCGCATACAGGGTGTCGAAAGCCAGGGTGGATTTGCCGGAACCGCTCAGCCCGGTAATCACCACCAGTTGATCCCGCGGGATCTCTACGTCGATATTTTTCAGATTGTGGACCCTGGCACCACGGATGACGATCTTCTCCATCTGTCCCCTAAAAGAAATTAACTTAAAAACAACCCTCTGTAAAGACAGAAGGTGAGAGGGTTAGGGTTCCTTTTTTTTCAGAGAAGGATATAGAATATAAAAATTTCTTGACAAATACAGAAAAGGCGTTATAATTTGGGCAGTTTAATTTATTAAACTTATTTCTTCTTATAATGTCTAACAAAGTACTAAACAAAATTCTTTTTATACTATTCTTATAGGAATTAGAAATAGGCGGTGATTCATCATGGCTAAGGTATTGATCATCGGAGCAGGTAGTGTAGGTACCGTTGTTGCTCATAAAGTTGCAAAAGTTCCACAGGTGTTTACGGATATCATGCTGGCAAGCCGCACCAAATCAAAGTGTGATGTCATAGCTAAAGCCGTTGGCGACAATAAAATTAAGACGGTTCAGGTGGATGCGGATAATGTTCTACAATTAGTTGAATTATTTAAAAGCTTTAAACCCGAAATAGTAATTCATGTAGCGCTACCTTATCAAGATTTAACGATCATGGATGCATGCCTTGAAACAGGAGTCCATTATTTAGATACCGCAAGTTATGAACCACCCTATGTCGCTAAATTCGAATATAAATGGCAATGGGCGTACCATGACAGATTTAAAAAGGCAGGACTGACAGCCATTTTAGGGTGTGGTTTCGATCCGGGAGTCACAGGGGTTTTTACCGCTTATGCCTCCAAACATCATTTTGACGAAATTCATTATCTTGATATCGTTGACTGTAATGCAGGCGACCATGGAAAACCCTTCGCGACCAATTTTAATCCGGAAATCAATATTCGCGAAGTGACCCAACGAGGGAAATACTGGGAACATGGGAAATGGATTGAAACAGAACCCCACGAAATTCACAAACCGTTAAATTATCCAAATATCGGCCCCCGAGAATCTTATCTTATTTACCACGAAGAATTGGAATCCTTGGTGAAACATTTTCCTACCCTAAAGCGGGCCCGATTTTGGATGACGTTCGGACAAGAGTATTTAACCCATTTACGTGTGATTCAAAATATTGGAATGGCCAGCATTAAACCTATCCTGTATGAGGGCAAAGAAATTGTGCCTATTCAATTCCTCAAAGCGGTATTGCCCGATCCTAGAGAACTCGGTGAATATTATACAGGGGAGACTTCCATCGGTTGTCGGATTAGGGGTATTAAGAACCACAAGGAGAAAACCTATTATATCTACAATAATTGTAAACACCAAGATGCCTATAAGGAAACAGGGGCCCAAGGCGTGAGTTATACCACCGGAGTGCCCGCAATGATTGGGGCGATGATGTTAATCACGGGTAAATGGAAAAAGCCTGGCGTATTTAACACTGAAGAATTTGAACCGGACCCATTTATGGAGCAATTGAAACGACATGGACTTCCCTGGCACGAACTGCACGATGTCGATTTGGAATTATAAGTGTTGTGAAACTGGAAGAATGGAACAATGGAATGATGGAACAGTGGAAAAACAAAAATAGGTGTCTTTAAATCCAATATTCCATTATTCCAACATTCCAATTTTTAGCGGTGCGAATGATGCCAATCGACTTTATCCAAATCCCAACACCCTGTTATGTGATTGATGAGGTTCTGTTGCGAAATAACCTAAAATTAATAAAACAAGTCAAAGAGGCGGCCGCAATTGATATTCTCGTTGCGTTTAAAGCCTTCTCGAATTGGGGTGTATTTCCGATCTTTAAAGAATATGGTTTTGGCGCTTCAGTAAGTTCAATCAATGAAGCACGCTTAGCATTTGAGGAACTCGGGGTAAAAGCGCATACATGTTCGCCTGCTTATGAAGAAAAGACTATCGCAGACATTTTAAAATATAGCAGTCATATTTCCTTTAACTCCATAAACCAATTGCGAAAGTATTCTAAGGTTGCCAGTCAGCATGGTGTTTCAATTGGCTTGCGTGTTAATCCTGAGTTTTCAGATTCTCCCTACGACATTTATAATCCCTGTAAACCTGGTTCTCGATTTGGCATTACTGCTGAACAGCTTGGTGATGCTCTACCAGAGGGGGTTGAAGGGCTTCATTTCCATACATTATTTGAGGCAGATTCCTTTGCGTTGGAAAGAGTGTTAGCCGTTTTTTCAGACAAATTTGGAAAGTTTTTACCTAAGCTAAAATGGGTGAACATGGGCGGTGGCCATCTTATAACAAAAAAAAATTATGACACAAAACATCTGGTTAAAATCCTAACAGATTTTAGAAATAAATACGATATTGAAATTATATTAGAGCCTGGGAGCGCTTTTACTTATCAAACCGGTTACTTAGTTTCCACGATATTAGATATCGTTGAAAATAATGGTATAAAAACGGCTATCCTTGATGTTTCATTTACTTGCCATATGCCCGATTGCTTAGAAATGCCCTATAAACCTGTCATTTTGGGCGCTACCGATGAAAGGGTAGGAAAACCAACCTACAGAATGGGAGGGATTAGTTGTTTGGCTGGCGATTATATGGGGAACTGGTCATTTGATAAAGAATTAAAACCCGGCGATCAAATCATCTTTGAGGATATGATTCATTACACCACTGTCAAAACGACCATGTTCAACGGCGTCAATCATCCCTCCATTGGAATATGGAGTGAGAAGTCAGGATTTAGATTGATTAAAGAATTTAATTATCAGGACTATAAAAATAGATTGTCTTGATCTTACAAGAAATTCAATCCACGATAAAACCTGCAAGATTAAAATATTGAAATACTTTGACGAATCCATCCTTTTTTGATAATGTTTTGCCATAATAGGAAGACTGAGGCTGGATGTTCCCGGAAGCCCAAATTTATTGTTCTTTCCTTTCTTCAGATATCCGCCGGGCTCTTAACTGAAAGTCCGGGTCTGTTCAGTACGTGGGTGTAAATCATGGTAGTGGCAACATCGGCGTGTCCCAGCAGTTCCTGCACCGTGCGAATGTCATAACGCGCTTCCAGAAGATGGGTGGCAAAGGAATGGCGCAAGGTATGGCAGCTAACTCTCTTGTTAATCTCGGCCTGAGCGGCCGCCTCTTTCACGGCCTTTTGGACCAAGGTTTCGTTGATATGATGCCGCCTCACCTTGCCGCTGCGCGGATCGACCGACAGGCTTTTGGCAGGAAACACATACTGCCAAATCCATTCCTTCCCCGCATTCGGATACTTTCTTTCCATGGCCGGCCAGATGTAGACATCGGCCGTGCCCTGAGCCAAATCCTGCTCATATACCGCTTTCACACGGGTAAAATGCTCTCTCAGGGGCGTGGCAAAACGCTCCGGCAGCATGGTCACCCGGTCCTTTTGCCCCTTTCCGTCCCTAACCATGATTTGATGCCGGGCAAAGTCAATATCTTTCACCCGCAATCGGACACACTCCATGAGCCGCAAGCCGCTGCCATACATCAGCCCAGCCATCAAGCCGGTGACTCCGCTCATCACCTCCCGTTCCACCTCGCCTGGAATCAACCGGTCCCGAAACCCCTCCGTCTTGGCTGTTGCCTTTTGAACGGGACGTTTTTCAACAGGGGCGACGCGAGGATGTCTTTCAGGTGCATAACCGGGCAGGAAGTACTCATACAGAATTCTCAGGGCATGTTCGGCCTGCCGGACCTGCCAGTCAGCGACGGCACGGCGTTTACGCAAATCAGCGAGAAAGGCTTCAATATCCTTTCCGGTCCTTTCCTTCAAAGGTTTTCCTGGAAGGAAATTGGCGAAGTTTTTCGCCCAGTTCACATAAAATGGCAAACGATCCGGGGCTACCCTATGCTCCTCCGCACACGCCCGGTAAGCTTCCCAAAAACCATCGCGCCCTTTGGAATTGCGTGTTTCCATGATTTTAAGCGAGGAACCCTTTTTAATTTTAATAGGTTAGATAGCAAACAAGCATGCTATAATAGGCGAAATTATTATATCATAATATAATATTTCCGTCTAATACCTGTTAGCGCTATGAATAAAATATTCGTGAGGTTTGCAATGAGTCAGAATAATCGTACTTACAGGAACTTATTTTTCATTGTTGCTATTTTTTGTCTTGTTTATTTCAGCTTTGCGTGCGACAAAAAAGGAGATAAATCAGAAAAACAAAAAAGGAGCAGAGAATTTGCGAGTAAAATGTTAGAAAATTTAGCAAAGCCAGATCAAGAAATCGTTGCGTTATTAG
>JBFMAE010000302.1:0-7922 GCA_040756085.1 Thermodesulfobacteriota bacterium
CTGGACGGTCAAGGGAGCAAACGGCATCATCGCCTTAAGATGCTGCATCCTTAGTGGCCGTTGGGAAGACTTCTGGGAATATCGCGCCACGGGCTAAAATTTACCCACAAATTTGTCGCACACCCGTATCCCCTTTTTTATTTGAAAAACTCCAGTTTTCGTTTATGATAGATAAATTAGTGGGAATCAAGTGTATATCAAAAGAAAAAAGAAATCCTGATGCCAGAGAGATCAATGCGCTCCTGGAGATCAGCAAGGCCATTGCTTCTGGTCTCTATCTTGAAGACGTGCTCCGGCTGATCGTCACCGTCACGGCCAATGTGATGGATTCGAAGATCTGTTCGCTCTGGATTCTCGATGAGAAGGATCAGAGGTTAAAATTGAAAGCCACGCAGAGCATCAGCGAAGAATATTTAAAGGAAAGAAGCCTGGCCATGGGAGAAGGCGTGGTCGGCCATGTGGCTCTTCATAATCAACCCATAGCTATTCTCGATGTCCTCCAAGAACCCCTCTATAAAGAAAAGGAGTTGGCGAAAAAGGAAGGCCTGGTCTCGATGCTCAGTGTGCCCATGTGCATTAAGGACAGGGTGATCGGCGTGATCAACTGTTATACCTCCTACCCCCATCCCTTTTCGAAGAGTGAAGAGGAGATGCTCACCGCCGTGGCCAACCAGGCGGCGATCTGCATTGAAAATTCAGGTCTGATGGAGACACTGGATATCGATGAGATTCTCAGACTTGTCTTAGAAGGGGTGACAAAAAATATCGGGTTTGACCGTGCCCGACTTTATCTGGTTAATGAAAAGAGGAATATTCTTGAATGTAAGATGACAGTGGGAGTTGGGGAGGAAAAGATCAAAGGAATTACTTTATCCCTGGATCCAGAGACGAGTATCGTGGCCCGGTCGATTTTTGAGAAACAGCCCTTCATCATCCCCGATGCCAGCCAGGACCCGAGGGTCAACCCTCTCCTGAAAGAAAAATTCGATCTTCATTCCCTTGTGGTGATCCCTCTCCTGGCTAAGGAAAAGGCCTTGGGGGCGATTGCAGCCGATCACGTCGAGCCGGGAAAGAATGTTACCAGAGGAACCCTCGAATCGGTGATGACCTTCGCTCAGCAGGCAGGATTGGCCATCCATAATGCCTTCATGTATGAGGAACTCAAGACCTTCAGCCAGCAGATGGAAGAGAAGATTCAAAAGACGACTGCCGATCTCAGGAAGACAGAGGCTCAGTTGATTCGTTCCGAAAAACTGGCAGCCCTGGGACAACTGGCAGCAGGCATCGCCCATGAGATTCGAAATCCATTGACCAGCATCAACATCCTCATCCATTCCCTGACAAAAAATCTTCCTTCTGGAAACGCCCAGCGGGAGGACCTCAAGGTGATTGAAGAGGAAATCCATCGGATCAACGAGATCGTTGACCAGTTTCTCAGGTTCGCCAAGCCGGCATCCCCGCTTTTCGAAAAGGCAGAAATTACCCCCATCTTTGAAGAGACCCTTCAGTTGCTGAGACCCCAGGTGGAGAGGCGGGGGATCGTTGTTCAAAAAGAGTTCAATTCCCTACCTCCCATTACCATTGACAGGGAACAGATGAAACAGGTGATCCTTAATCTTTTGATGAATGCCATCCAGGCAATGCCCAAGGGTGGTCAATTGGGATTGAGTGGGCGAGTCTCAGAGGATGATCAATGGATTCAACTCTTCATTCAAGATTCCGGGATCGGCATCCCTCCCGAAGATATCAATAGACTCTTCGATCCTTTCTTCTCTACTAAAGAGGGAGGGATCGGCCTTGGTCTCTCCATCGCCCATCGGATCATCGACCAGCACCATGGAAAGATTGAAGTAGAAAATGCTCCTGAGAAGGGAACCATCTTTACCGTTTGGCTTCCTATCCACTATGAAGGGTGAACAATGGACTATGAAACGGTGGACAATCAACCGTTCATCGTTTATCGTTTAACGTCCATCGTATTTTACAAGAGGTAACATGCAGACCATCCTGATCGTCGATGATGACAAATCGATCCGATACTCTCTCAAACGGATGATGGAAGATAAATATTCCATCATCACTGCCCAGAATGGGGAAGAGGCATTACACCGGGTAGGAGAAAACCCACCGGATCTCGTCATCATGGATATCAAGATGCCGGGCCGAAATGGGATTGATGTGTTGAAAGAGATCAAATCGATTGATCCAAAATCCCTGATCATCCTCATGACCGCCTATGGCACCACAGAGACGGCTATCGAGGCAATGAAGTATGGAGCCTTCGATTATATCTTGAAACCCTTTCCCATTCCGCAGATGAAAGCTCTGGTGGAAAAGGCCATCTCGTTACGAAAACTGATGAAAGAGGAGGTTACCTATGCCTCGCTACCCGCGGGTCAAGAAGGAGAAGAAGACCGGATTGTTGGAACCTCTCTTAGGATGCAGGAGATCTATAAAATGATCGGCCAGGTTGCCCCGAGTGATGTCACCGTGCTTCTCAGGGGTGAAAGTGGAACAGGAAAGGAATTGATTGCACGGGCGATCTACCACCACAGCCTCCGTTCCAATCAACCGTTTCTCCCTGTCAACTGCGCAGCGATACCGGATACCCTCCTCGAGAGTGAACTCTTCGGCCATGAAAAAGGAGCTTTTACAGGAGCTTCCTCCCGTCGCATCGGGAAACTGGAGCAGTGTCACGGAGGGACGATCTTTCTCGATGAGATCGGTGATATGTCCCTCTCCACCCAGGCCAAGCTGCTGAGGGTCCTTCAGGAGAGGAGTTTTGAAAGGCTGGGAGGGATGGAAACGATCCGGGTGGATATCCGATTCATCGTTGCTACAAATAAAGATTTAGAAGAAGCCATTTTGAGCAACAGGTTTCGGGAAGACCTCTACTATCGGCTCAATGTGGTCTCCCTCCTCATTCCACCTTTGAGGGAAAGGAAGGAGGACATCCCTGAACTCGTCTCCTATTTCTTAATGAAGTTCAATCGAGAATTGAAAAAGGGGATTGTGGAAATCACTCCCGAGGCGATGGAGAAGATCACCTCCTACGGATGGCCAGGGAATATTCGGCAATTGCAGAATGTCCTGAAAAGGGCTATGGTGCTTTGCCAGGGGGAATGGATTCTCGAAGATCAACTCCTTCTTGAAAAAGGAGAGGAGAAGCGGACGATGGGGGAGGATCGAGATAAAAAAAATATCGAGGGTCTTCTCGATATCCTCTTCGAAGAACTTTCGAATGCTTCTGCGATCACACAGGATCTGGATATGATTTCCATCTTGGAAAAAGGCCTGATCATCCGTGCACTTCAAAAGACCAAAGGGAATCAGATTCAGGCCGCCATGCTCCTGGGGATCAATCGAAGTACGTTGCGAAGTAAAATGGAGCGGTATCATATCAAGAAAGATGTACTGGTAGCGGAAGAGGAATAGAAAAAGTTCGGGTAGGGGCGATTCATGAATCGCCCGTACGGAGTTCGGAGCAAATAACTTTTAAATTCTATTTCCGGAGTTTGAGGTTTTAAACTCCGAACTCCCTGCCTGCGGCAGGCAGGCGAACTCATTACTCCGAACTTTTTTGGAGGAAGTATGCGGACACTCAGAATTGGTCTCTGCCAGATCAATACGACAGTAGGTGATATCGAAAGAAATACGAGAAAGATTTTAGACTATATCGCACGGGGAAAGAAGATGGGGGCAGACCTTCTCGCCTTTCCGGAAATGGCGGTCACCGGCTACCCACCTGAAGACCTCCTCTTCATGCCGAAGTTTATCGAGGCCAATTTAAAGGCCATAAAGAGAATCGCCCAGGATACTTCATCTATCACTGCTATCGTCGGTTTCGTCAATAAAAAAGGGGACATCTTCAACTCCGCTGCCCTCTTACATGAGGGGAAGATGATCGATTCCTATTCCAAAACCTATCTTCCAAATTACGGTGTCTTTGATGAAGAACGATATTTCCATGCTGGAAAGGAGAATTTTATCTTTACCCTTAAGTCCACCCCCATTGGTCTGAGCATCTGTGAAGACCTCTGGTATCCTGGAGACCCTATTCGGACCCAGGCTCTTTATGGAGGAGCGGAACTGATCATCAATATTTCTTCCTCCCCTTACCACGCTGGAAAATCTGTCCTTCGGGAGAAGATGATTTCAACCAGGGCTTCGGACAATGCGGCGATCGTTGCCTACTGTAATCTGGTGGGGGGGCAGGACGAACTGGTCTTTGATGGAGGAAGTTTGATCTTCGATCAAAGAGGAGAATTGATGGTCCGCGGAAAACAATTTGAGGAGGACCTGATCCTGGCGGATCTCGATATGGAAGCTGTCTTTCGGATGCGGCTCCATGATCCCCGGATCAGAAGAGAGAGATTGGCCGAAGAAGAGAAAATTCTAAGAAGAATTTACCTCCCCGATCAAGGCCTTCCAATTAAAAAAAGGCCCCCTCTTCCCAAAAGAGATCCCAAGCCATTGGATCGCCTTTCTGAGATTTATTCTGCATTGGTTCTTGGCACAAGAGACTATATCCGAAAAAATGGTTTTCAAAAAGTCCTGATCGGTTTGAGCGGAGGCATCGATTCTGCCCTGACGGCTACCATTGCTGTGGATGCTTTGGGCAAAAAGGGGGTGATGGGAGTGGCCATGCCCTCTCAATATTCATCGAAGGAATCTCTGGAAGATGCCAGACTTCTGGCCAAGAACTTAGGCATTCGATTCTTCACCATTCCTATTAAAGAAGTATTTCAGGCCTATCTAAAAACCCTCTCCCCATCTTTTAAAGACCTTAAATCTGATGTTACAGAGGAAAACATTCAGGCTCGAATTCGAGGAAACATTCTGATGGCGCTTTCCAATAAATTTGGGTGGCTCGTATTGACCACTGGAAACAAAAGCGAGATGAGCGTGGGATATTGCACCCTGTATGGAGATATGGCAGGAGGGTTTGCAGTCCTGAAAGATGTCCCAAAAACTCTCGTTTACGAATTAGCAAAATACAAAAACAAAAAGGGGGGAAAAACCATCATCCCCAAAAATGTCTTTGTCAAAGCACCTTCTGCAGAATTGAGGCCAAATCAAAAGGATGAGGATTCCCTTCCACCCTACCCCATCCTCGATCCGATTCTTCAGGCTTATGTCGAGGAGGATAAGGGAGTTGAAGATATTACAAAGATGGGATTCAAGGAAGGTTTAATCAAAAAAGTGATCCAGATGGTCGATCGAAATGAATACAAACGAAGGCAAAGCCCTCCAGGTGTTAAGATCACCCAACGCGCTTTAGGTAAGGATCGAAGATTGCCTGTGACAAATAAATATAGGAATTTTTAGGTTCTCCTTTCTCCCAAATATTCATCTATTCCCAGGCCTCCAAATTTCAGGTATTCTTTTCTCGCCTTCCTCTACCAAACGGCTACGAGAGCTTGCTTCTGGCGAATCAAGTAGCTGACCGATTTGACGAACCAGATCGCTGCTTAACGTTACCGTAATCTTAGCCTTTTGGGAACGACCTGTGATTGTAGGCATAAAAGGCCCCCTTTCGTGCCGCTCAGCCGCCAGCCGTTAGCCAAAATGCGAATGCCGTCCAGGCGTTCGAGCGAAGCGTCATTTTGGCTAACGGGTTCAGGCCAAAAGAAGTGAGGAGCATTTCAACAATGCCTTTTGCTTTTGGCCTGTTGTTAGGCGACGTGTCTTTTCAATTCAATTGAAAGAGGTTTTTGCTCCTTTAGCGCGCTGACTTTCAATATGGAGAACCCGATAATGTTCCCTTCTTCATCGACTTTTTCCATCACTGCATCGTTCTCGGTCTCTTTGAAATAACCGGCTTTCCTTTCAAAGAGAACTTCAAGGTAGTCGCCCTCTTTGTCGTACCAAACTTTTATCGCTTCTGCCATAGTGTCTCACCTCTCTTCGTCGTGTCAGTAAAATATGCAGTTATGATAAAAAGTTCTTTACCCCTCCCTTTAACAATAACACACATGTATTTGTCTCTGACAGGCGTTTCCGAATAATACCTATAAAAAAGCTCCACGTCCGAATCCGATCTTGATCTGATAACGATCTCAGGGTTTTGCAACGTCTCTGCTATTTTATCAATCTGACCAGACATTTCAGGATGGTCAAGCTCTATATGCTCCAGACGCTCATCCGTCAAACGGATATTTCTGTTGAAGATATCTTCAAACCACTTCATATCTTTTTAACCATTCCCCATACCTCCTGACTCAAACATGTCACCTAATGTTCCCAGCATAAAAGAAGTAAAAAATTTGGGTGAGAGATAGCGAACCTTTTATGCTGTGTTAGGCGCTGTTTCGCTATTTCTAACGTCCTTTTTTCTTTTCAAATTCAAACAATTTGGGTGAATTGAAATTTAAAGAAAACTCCTTGATACGCCTTTCTGCTAACTTTACATATTCTTTATTTATGTCATATCCAACATAATGACGTCGGGTTTTTATCGCCGCAATAGCCGCCTGTCCACTCCCTATGAATGGGTCAAGAACAACCTCGTCTTCAAAAGTGTATAGCTGAATCAATCTGAAAGGCAATTCGACTGGGAAAGGTGCTGGATGTCCTACTTTGGTTGCTGGTTCCGCAGCAAATGTCCATACGCTCTTAGTAAACTCAAGAAACTCCTCCTTGGAAATGGTACTCTTTCTTCTTAAATTTCCTCTGCTGAACATGCCTTTTGAGAAGACTAAAATATACTCATGAATATCCCTAAGGGTAGGATTTTTAGCCGAAAGCCAGCTACCCCATGCAGTTGATGGACTACCACTTGAGGCTTTATTCCAAATGATTTCCCCCCTCATTAAAAATCCTAAATCTAACATGTCCTCAACGATAAAGGCGTGAAGAGGAATGTATGGCTTTCTTCCAAGATTGGCGTTATTAATGCACACCCTACCACCTGGGACGAGTACTCTCTTAACTTCCATCCATACCCTTTTCAAAAATTCCCTGTACTCGTTTAAAGTAAGGTTCTCATCATACTCCTTTCCTACATTATAAGGCGGTGAAGTAACCATTAGATGAATGCTGTTATCTGGTAGTTCTTCCATTTTTTCGCTGGTTTTACAAAAAATTTTATCCAGAAATTCAGTAGGAACTGGATTTTCTACATACTTCATTATCTCTTCCTTGGGCAGCCCCTCATATAGCTTACTTGTATAAAAAGGGGTGGAATCATGGTTAATTCTTCCGGGAGAACCAAAAGTGGTTGTCCTAGTTCCTGCTTTCCTATGAATAAATCCCATTTAATCCTCCCTCCATAGATCAACCCATCTTTTATAGGAATTAAACTCTATCTTTGTCCTTCGCCAGTTTATTGAGATGCTCTTTGACTCACCATCTCCAACCAAACTCGATAATGCTTCCTTAGTAATTTCAATACCTCTGGGATTTGTTCCAGGTTTTGGAAGTCTAATATAATTTTCTCTGCCAATTCTATGGAAAAGCTTCTTTTGGGCCTCTAATGGGATATAATAGAATCCTCCAACATTGTTCCAGTTTATTTGAACAAGCAGAATATCGCAGTGAGGATAATAATTTTCACGAAATTCTTTTGCTTTTTCAGCATCAACTGTCCATATCAATTTCACCCCACTGAAAATTTTCCCTGTAATTGTCTTAACGGAAATTGGTTCGCCAAATAATTTCGCATCCACTTCTGGTTCGGTAATTGGAATTTCAGTCTCAACATTTGCTTCCCCGAATTTATAGATAAGCAAAGCAACGATTATTCTTTCACGGACAGAACCAACCTCCATCCCGGTTTTCCCTGCTCTCGAGCTTTCCAATTCTGCAAGCTGAAATAAATGAGGTAAGCGCCTTTTGATCTTTTCTACAAGTTTCTCATCTTCAAATATTTCTATCAGGCGACTGGGCATTCTTTACTCCTCTCAAGCGAAATGGCGTATAAC
>JBFMAE010000303.1:0-6002 GCA_040756085.1 Thermodesulfobacteriota bacterium
AAGGTGAAAATAATGATGCCTTATTATATTGTCAAGCCAAAATGCTAATCGCCTTGACAGTCCAAAGATAGATAAGGTACGCTTTTAAAAGAATGCTTGATTTAAAAGCGAAAAAAGGAGTTCGCCATGGATTTGCTCAAAGTGATTGAAGAGAGAAAGACCGTCAGGGCTTTTAAGCCGGATCCAATTCCGAGAGAGAGGATCGAAGAGATTTTAAAAATATCCATTCATGCTCCCTCTGCCATCAATCTCCAGCCCTGGGAATTTATCGTGGTGTCCGGAGAAGAAAAGGAGAGATTGAGCCGAAGGTTGATCAAGGCCTACCGGGAAAAACAGATCTCCTGCGGTCCTGGAAATGTCAGACCTCTGCCTAAAACATTTTCTAAGAGAGGAGCTAATACTCTTGAATTGATGAACCCCTTTTTCGAAGAAATGAAAGCTGATTCTAACCAATTCATCAATGAAGGAAGCTGTAATTTTTATGGGGCTCCCGTAGCTATCCTCATCTGTCTGGATGATTCATTTCCAAAGGCTCGTTTTGTAGATATTGGTTTGATCCTTGGATATTTCATCTTGACAGCTCATGAATATGGATTGGGAACCTGCCCGATCGGTTTAATCACCGCTTATGAAGACGAGATAAAAGACCTGCTCAATATTCCAGAGAATAAGAATGTGGTGATAGGCGTAGCTTTGGGTTATCCAGACTGGCAAAGCCCGATCAATCGCTTTAAATCATCAAGAGAAGATATGGAAAAATTTATCAAATGGGTGGATTGAAAAGGATGGTCGCTGTTCCAAAGAAGGCTACAACCATTATTCTCCTTAGAGAAAGAAGATCTGAAGAGTTTGAGGTGTTTCTTCTCAAACGCCATGAAAAGAGCAGTTTCATGGGAGGAAATTATGTCTATCCTGGCGGAAGGGTTGACCAGGAGGATGGATCATTAGAAATATGTTCCCTTAGCAAGGGGGTCTCGCCGGAAGAAGCTTTCCAGAGGTTTGGAAGAACCATCCCCCCAGATGAGAGTCTGGCTCACTGGATTGCCGGGATCCGGGAGCTCTTTGAAGAGGCAGGAATCCTTCTTGCATATGACCAAAATGGAAGCCTTATCCAAATAAATCATCGAGATGATCGGGAGAGGTTTTCAAATTATCGAGCTCTACTCCAAAAGAGTAGAATTACGATTTGCCAAGTGGTACGGGAATTAAAGCTTCTATTTGCTCTGGACCAACTCCATTATTACGCTCATTGGATTACACCAGAAGCTCGATCCGAACGGTTTGATACCCGTTTCTTTCTGGCACTTTATCCTTCAGGACAGGAAGCAAGTCATGATCAAAAGGAAACGACGGCTGGAGCTTGGTTAACCCCGCAGAAAGCCCTTGAAGAAAATTTAATGGGTGAGGTGAACCTGAGCCCCCCTACCCTGAAAACCCTTGAAGACCTCTCTCGGTTCAAACGTATCGAAGAGGTTTTCAACTCTTTAAAAGGAAAGGAGATCCGACCTATATTACCCATACTCACAAAAATAGCGGGAGATCCGATCATCGTATTTCCTTGGGACCCTGATTATGAGATTTTTCAAAAAGGAGAAACCCCATCTCCCATAAACCACGGAAGGCCTTCCCGGGTTGACGACAATACCACCCGCCTCATCTTAAAGGAAAACATCTGGCATCCCTATTGTCGATCCGGGTAAATCACCCTACCTCTGAGATGTGTCATTCAGTCCCGATTTTTTATTAAAGATAAATCATTAGTTGACAAGGACACCTAGTCTTCAGTTTAATATTATCTTGAAAGTTAATGATTACTAATTGAAATGTGGATATAAGAAATGCAGAATCATTTCTGACTCTGAAGTTAACGCTGTTTTTTGTCTTCAAAGAACAAAAGCAAGCATGAAGTTCTGGGCTAAGAGAGAAAGCGATAATATTTGGGATGGGCTGGTGACAATCAAGGAGCTACAAGCTTAAATCAAACCCATCGGATTATGTATTTTTGTGGTGTTGACCTTCGAGATTTGCAAAAGTCGCTCCTCAAGATCCCTCAAGGGTTTTGGCAAGAAGTGTTCATATATTATTCATAGCGTAGCGCTTCGATCGGGTCCAGTCGGGCGGCTTTGAGTGCCGGGAAGTAACCAAAAATCACACCTACCGCCGCCGAGAACAGGAAGGCGATGACGACGATGCCCGTGTTAAAGACGAAGGGCACACGCAGGATACCAGACAGCCAGATGGATGCGGTGAGGGCCAGCATAATGCCGATTAAGCCGCCGAAGGAAGAGAGGACTACCGCCTCCACTAAGAATTGCATGAGCACCTCGCTCTCGAGAGCGCCGATGGCAAGGCGGATACCAATCTCGCGGGTGCGTTCAGTGACCGACACCAGCATGATGTTCATGATGCCAATGCCGCCGACGAGGAGGCTGACGGCTGCCACCGCGCTCAGCAATGCGGTAAGCAGCTGTGTGGTCCCCGTAAGCATTTTGGCGATCTCCTTCATGTCCATCACGTTGAAGTTATCGTCATCGCTCGGTGAAAGGTGACGGCGCTCGCGCATCAACAACTGAATATCCCGCTGGGCCTTGTCAGTCGGGGTGCCGTCCCGGACCGAGACCTGAATGATAGCGACATCCTGATTACCGGAAATACGCCGCTGATAGGTGCTTAACGGAATTACAACGATATCATCCTGGTCCATGCCCATGGTGCTCTGACCTTTTCCCTCCAAAAGACCGATTACCTCACACGAAAGCTTTTGGAGCCGGATCTTTTCCCCTAAAGGGTCTTGCCCTCCGAACAGCTTTTTCCGCACAGTTTCACCCACAATGCAGACCGCCACACCGGCACGCAACTCGCTGTCGCTGAACTGTCGCCCTGACCTGATGGACCTGTTTGTCACCCTGAAATACTTATTATCGCTTCCTGTTACCTGAGTCGACCAGTTTTGATTGCCAAATATGGCCTTGATGGACTGGGACGAAACCGGGGCCACGGCAGCCACAGAACTGATGTTTTTGGCGATAGCCTCGGCATCAGACTTCTTGAATGGGATGTTTCCTGAAGAAAGGCCCGGACCAAGTCTCTTCCCTGGACTGACCATTAATAGGTTGCTCCCCATGCTTGCAATCTGCTGTCTGACCTGAATGGTGGCACCTCCACCAATGGTCACCATTGTTATGACGGCGGCTACCCCAATGACGATGCCAAGGATGGTCAGGACCGATCGCATGACATTTCGTCTCATTTCACGCATGGCCAGTAGAATCGTGTTCCATAACATTATGTTTCCCTCCCATTTTCCTCATCTAATTCGACCAGGCCATCCAAGAAACGAATGATACGTTTTGCATAGGAAGCCATATCAGGCTCGTGAGTAACCATGATGATTGTGATTCCCCGATCACGGTTCAGTGCGCTTACCAGATCCATGATCTCACGGCTTCGGGCTGTATCGAGGTTGCCTGTGGGTTCATCTGCCAGCAAAACAGCTGGTTCCGTAACGATCGCACGTGCAATAGCGACCCGCTGTTGCTGCCCTCCAGAGAGTTCGCCTGGAGTGTGCGTTTCCCATCCCCAGAGCCCAACAGTCTTTAATGCATCAATAGCTTGCTTATGCCACTCTTCAGCAGGGACTTTGCGATAAATCAAAGGCATTTCAACATTCTCCAGTGCCGATGTTCGATTAAGCAGGTTGTATCCCTGAAACACAAACCCAATAAAGTGGCGGCGCAGCAGGGCGCGCTGCTTCCGGGAGAGCTTACCTACATCAAAGCCTTTAAAAATGTATGACCCTGAAGTTGGGGTATCCAGACACCCAAGGATGTTCAAGCAGGTGGATTTGCCTGATCCACTGGGGCCCATCACGGCCACGAACTCCCCCTCATAGATGCTTAGATCGATTCCTCGTAGCGCTTCCATCGCTGCCTGCCCCTCACCATAAACCTTTGTAACTTTCGTGAATTCAATTTGGGGCTTTTCGAATTGATTCTTTGTTTTATATAAAGACTCTGTTTTCACCTTTCCTTTACCACAATATCGACGATCACTGGCATTCCGGGCTTTATATCACCAGAAACTACTTCAGTCATTGTTCCATCTGTTAACCCGATCGTGATGGGGATGGCTAAGGGGTTCCCATCTCTTAGCGTGTAGACAGGTTGCTCCCTTTTATTGGCAGTTGCCTCTTCGGACTGTTTGGAAGAGGGTCTGGGTGGTCTCGGAAGCAATTGACTGATGAGGCTACCGCTTGAGGGGGCCTGTTCCTTTTTTATCGGCATAGTAAAGCGTATTGCAGGGTTTGGTATGAGGATAGCGTTTTCGATTTTATTGACCGTGATGTCCGCGGTGGCCGTCATTCCCGGCCGCAGGGACAAATCCGAGTTGTTGACTTTCAGCACGGTTTCGTAGGTCACGACCCCTGACGTCGTTGACGAACCGTATCGGGCTTGGGTGATTCGTGCCTCGAAAGTTCGATTCGGGTAGCCGGCAACGCTGAAGGAAGCCTTTTGGCCTTCCCGCACCTTACCTATATCGGCTTCGTCCACATTCACGTGCAGTTCCATTTGGGTCAAGTCCTCGGCCAGAGTGAAAAGCACTGGGGCCTGAAAGGATGCGGCAACGGTTTGACCGGGCTCTACACTCCTATTGAGGACGATCCCATTAATGGGCGATCGGATTACCGTTTTGGATAGGTCCGTCTCATTGGCTTCGAGTGTGGCCTGGGCCTGGGAGACTGCTGCCTTGGCGCTGGCTTCATCGGCCTTGGCCCGCTCGAAGGCTGCCTCTGCCGCATCGAGTTCAGACTGCGACGGAACCTTTTTATTGCTCAATTCCCATACCCTTTGAAGCTGTGCGAGTTTACTGCGGGTTTCACTGACGGTCGCCTGCGCCTGCAAAACCTTCGCTTTTGCCGATTCCAGGGCAGCTTTTGTTTGGGCTATCTGTGCCTCAAGTTTCGATGTGTCAAGTCTTGCAAGAACCTGACCGATCTTCACCCTGTCGTTGTAGTCTGCTTCAACGCTCTTGATGATACCAGAGAACTCACTTCCCACGTCAACTTTGTTTGTTGGCTGAAGAGTACCTGTGGCAGTGACGATGACCATCAGATTTCCACGCTTAACTTCCTGTGTTATGTACTGCTCTGAACCGGACTTCTCTGTCCTCTTCCAGATTATAATAGTTGTCACTGCAACCACTGCCAGCAGGGCCACGATAAGCCATCGCTTCACCCCTCTCCTATAAATCAGAGGCTTATCCACTTCCAAAATCTTAGAAATATCCGATCCTTGGTTGAGCTTCGGTTTCATTGCTCTTCTCCATGATATGAACTATTTTTTCTTGCCCAAGGCCAACGATGTCCATCCACCCCCAAGTGCTTTGTATAGGCGAACCAGATTGGAGCTTATTTTCCCTTCGCTTTGAACCAGTTGGTCCTGCAGTGACAGAAGCGAACGCTCAGCATCCAGAACATTGCTGAAGTCCGTCAGACCTGCCTTGTACTTATGCTGGGCAAGCTCAACTGCCTTCTGGGCTGCCTGCGTTGCCTTTCTTAAATCATCTCTTCTTTGCTGTTCCTCTCCGTAGGCTACGAGGGCGTTTTCCACCTCCTCAAGGGCACCAAGAACAGCGGCTTCATAGGCAATAAGATATTGTTCCTGAAGTGCTGACTGAACTTCTATGTTTTGTCGAATAGCTCCAGCCTTAAAAATTGCCCAGGTAATCCGAGGCCCGCCACTTAATGTCCAACTCCCGGAAGAGGAAAGGTTACTCAATGAAAGGGCCTCCACCCCAATAGAACCACTCAACGTGAACTTTGGATAAAGATCCGCCTCAGCCACACCAATCCTCGCTGTCTGGGCAGCCAGTTGACGCTCGGCACGCAGAACATCGGGTCGTCGCCTCAAGACATCCGCGGGCACCCCGATAGCGACCTCCAATGAGGGAACCGGTATGGGCTTACGATCCTCCAGTTCTGTGTGTACTGTGCCCGGCTGTTG
>JBFMAE010000304.1:0-6583 GCA_040756085.1 Thermodesulfobacteriota bacterium
TCCAAGGCCACATGGATATTCTCAGCCTGAGAGGGGCTCAGGCTCTTCAGGACGAGAAACTTTTCCCCATATTCACCGCTCCATAATCGCGATACGATTTTGGCTACCACCTCATCGGCCCATGAAAAATCGATGGAACCCATCCCTGAAAAATCGAGGACGATGTGAAGGGCCACCTTCCTTTCTCCTAAAATTTTTTCGATGGCTTCACGAATCCGGGCACCCCGAGACCGACCGGCCATCTCCCTGGCCCCATTCTTTAAAAGGCCGTTCGTCAGTTTTTTTAAAGAGAGGATCTTCTTATCCATTCTTTATCTTCAATTGATTCAGTTGAAATAATAATAAATCAAAGATTTTATCGTTTGTCAAGAAAAATCATTGAGATTTCTGAAAAAGTATAGAAATCTCTAATTACATCAATTAGGATAGGGACAGATTACACAGATAAGAAAAGCATTTAAAAATCATGCAAATCTGCGCAGTCATCTTTTGAAACCTGTTCCTGACAGGTTCAGGAATTCGTGTAATCAAAAGAGCGTGTAATAATTTTTCAGAGCTCTCTCCTTCACCCCGTTACTCCAGGATGCCCCAGCCTTCAAGCTGGAGAGGAATGGAATGTTGAGAATATTAATTGCTCGAAAGAAGCTCTGTCCTTTAGGTCGAGGAGTAACGGGGCTCACTTCGGTCTTTCCACCACAGGGCTTCAAAGATTCACTGGCAGGGAGGTCACAGGTGGGGATCTTGGGGATCGATTCTAAGAAGAAACAGGAGAAGCCTTCGGGACGGATGGAATGGGAGCAGTGGAAGAGCTCTGTCGATCTTAATGGATGATTTTGTCGGGATCTTTTTGAATCCGAAAAGGGCCCTCCCAGGGATGCTGAGCCTCAGCAATGAACCGGTCTCGACAACTTTTACAGAGAAACAAGGCAAACTCTTCATAAACCTCTTTCTCTAACTCTTTTGGGTCCGCCTGCTCGATCTGCTCTAAGATCTGTTCCAGTTGTTGATCAACTCCACCCTCAGGCTCCAAAAGCAGTCCATCAAACCCGGCAAAGACCCGGATGTGAACCACATAGGTCAGACCCCCCGAAAGCAGTTCTTTCCCGCACCTCATACAATGTCGCTCTTCCATCTTAATTGGCCCTTTGTCCTTAGTCCTTGGTCAGTTGTCCGCGATCATTGGTCTTTAACTACAGACCACTGACTACTAACTATTGCCTATTACGGTTTCATACCTCCATCTCCCTGATCCATCTTTCCATTTCCTTCAATGCACGCTTCCCCAGTAGGTGTCTTTTCTCCCGTCCTTTTGTCCTGCCCTGTAAGGGAGGAAAGAGACCAAAGTTGATGTTCATCGGCTGGAAGGGATGTGTCTGGGAGTGGATGATGTAATGGATCAAAGCACCCATGGCTGTGGTAGGAGGAGGAACGACGGTGGGCATTCCATTCCTGTATCGAAAGGCATTGATCCCCGATAAAAGTCCCATCGCTGCAGATTCCATATACCCTTCTACCCCTGTGATCTGTCCGGCAAAAAAGAGACAGGGACGATGTCTTAACTGGAGAGATTCCTGAAGTAATCGAGGGGAATCGATGAAGGTATTGCGATGGACTGAGCCAAATCGGACGAACTCCGCCTCTTCCAAACCCGGGATCATTCGAAAGATTCTTCTCTGCTCTTCTTGTCTTAGTCGTGTTTGGAATCCCACCAGATTGAAGAGCGTTTCCAACCGATCCTCCTGCCTCAGTTGGACAACGGCAAAGGGCTGCTTTCCTGTTTTCGGATCGATGAGGCCCACCGGCTTAAGCGGCCCATAGGCCAGAGTCTCTCTCCCACGCTCCGCCATCTCCTCAATGGGAAGGCACCCTTCAAAGAGATATCTCCTTTCAAACTTTCGGATCGGCATTCTTTCCGCATGATTGAGGGCATCCACAAATCGGTAATACTCTTCCTCCGTCATGGGGCAATTGATATAGTCATCTCCTCCTCCCTTTCCATACCGGGAGGCCTTAAAGGTCTTCTCCAAATTGATCGAATCCGAGTTAATGATCGGTGAGATGGCGTCGTAGAAAAAGAGATGGCGATTCCCTGTCACTTTCTGTATCTCTTTGCTCAGGGTTTCAGAGGTAAGAGGACCGGTTGCGAGAATGGTGACTTCATCCTCAGGAAGGGTGGAGACCTCCTTCCGGATGATCTCCACATTCTCCAGTCCTTCCAGTATTTGGGTGATTCTTCTTGAAAAGGCTTCCCGATCAACGGCCAGAGAATCTCCAGCAGGAACCCTTGCCTCTTTTGCCGTTTTTAGGATAAGGGATTCTAATTGTCCCATCTCCTCTTTAAGAACTCCTGGCGAATTTTCAATCGATTCTGATTTGAAAGAATTGCTGCAAACGATCTCTGCCAAGAAAGGGGAGCGGTGCGCCGGAGAATAAATCTCCGGTTTCATCTCGTAGAGGATGACTTCCCCCCCTCGCTTCCCAATCTGCCAGGCAGCCTCACACCCTGCCAGCCCCGCCCCAATGACAATAATCGGCTTCATCGCTTTTTATTTTATGCCTTCCATCGCTGAATTGCAAAATAATTTCTAAGGAACTGTTTTTGACAATCTCCTCCAAAGGCTGTTAGGATAGTATTTATGAGGGTCGAATTCATCTCTCCGGCTGTTGAAGAAAACGCCCCGGTTCCAAATCTTGCCCTTCCGATTCTCGCTGCCCTCACTCCTCCCGATGTAAGAATTTCTTTCACCGATGACCTCCTCACCCCGATCGATTTAGAAAGGGAGCTGAAAGAAGTTGACCTCGTTGGAATCACCGTTTTGACCAAGACAGCCCTGAGGGCCTATCACATTGCTGATGCCTATCGAAAAAAAGGAATTCCTGTCGTTCTTGGAGGAATCCACCCCACGGCCCTTCCCGAAGAGGCCAAAGAGCATGCAGATGCAGTGGTGATCGGGGAGGCGGAAGAGATTTGGCCCCGTCTCATTGAGGATGCCAGAGCTCGAAATCTTAACCCTTTTTATAGGCAGGAAGGGTTCACCGATCCTTTAAACATTCCAAAACCCCGGCGGAACATCCTGCCTGTCAGGGGATACTTCCCACTCGATGTAGTCCAGGTCTCCCGGGGATGCCCCTTTCGCTGCGAGTTTTGCTCTGTCCGGAAATTCTTCGGGGATACTTACCGGGTCAGACCGATCTCTGATATTGTAGAAGAGATCAGAAGCCTCCCCCATCGACTGATAATGTTCAACGATGACAATATCGTCGGCAATCCTTCTTACTCAAAAGAGTTGCTCAATGCCCTGATCCCTCTCAAGAAAAAATGGGTCGGGCAGGCCTCCCTCTCAGGATTGAAAGAAGTTGAAAATGTGGCATTGCTCGCCAAAAGTGGCTGTATCGGCCTCCAGATCGGCTTTGAATCTCTTTCCAAATCAAATCTCATCCTGTCTCATAAATATCAGAACGATCCGGCAGAATACCAGGAAATCATTGATACCCTCCACCGGTTTGGACTCACCATCTGGGGTTCCTTTATCTTCGGTTTTGACGAAGATGATCCATCCGTCTTTGAAGAGACGGTAAATTTTGCCATTCAAACCAAAATCTTCTCGGTGGTCTTTGCCCTTCTGACCCCTTATCCGGAAACCACCTTCTATCAGAGGATCAAAGGAGAGGGGCGATTGATTCAAGATCAATGGTGGTTGTTAGAAAGGCCGGAAGAGTCCGCTCCCCATTTCCTTCCGAAGAAAATGAGCGGCGAGGAACTCCGAAAAGGCTGGAAGAGGACTTGGAAGAAGTTCTATTCCCTTCCCTCCATATTGAAAAGATTCCAGTGGAATTATCCATCCACGCTGGCCAATCGTCTGGTCTATTTCCCATTTCAATTCATGCAGTACCGGTTCACCCGGCAAAAGATCATCGCAGGCAGGCGGAGATACCGAATCCGTTCATTCTGAGGCACGATATCCACATTCCTTTCTGGGACATCGTTTCACGACCCCTCCTTTCCCTTGCTTTTCAATTAGGAAGGGGGAATCGCACTGAGGACACTTCTCCGGAACGGGTTTATCCCATAAGGCAAAGGTGCATTTCGGATAGTTGGCGCAGCTGTAAAAGGTTCTCCCTTTACGGGTCATTCGCTCAACGATCATCCCATCGCATCCCTCCTGAGGACACCGGACACCTGTATCCACCGGCTGGGTGAATTTACAGGTGGGGTAATTGGAACAGGCCAGAAACCTTCCAAACTTCCCATTCTTGACGACCATGGGGCTCCCGCATTTTTCACAACGGGCGTCCGTCTCCACCTTATGATTCTCTCCTTTTTCCTCCACCTCTCTCGTATACCGGCATTTGGGATAGCTCGAGCAGGCTAAGAAAAAACCTCTCTTCCCCCATCGTTTTACCATTTTCGATCCGCACCGCTCGCAGAGGGCATCCGTCGGAATCTTCTCCCTCTTCACATCCCGCATAGATACCTTCGCCATCTCCAGGTCCTTCTGGAAAGGGATATAAAATTCTCTCAGCGTCTCAACCCATCCCTTCTCCCCCTCTTCAACCTTATCCAGATTCTCTTCCATCTGGGCCGTGAACTCGATATCGAGAATATCGGGGAAATTGACCACCAGAAGGTCGTTCACCAAACATCCCAAATCGGTAGGGAAGAACTTTCCTTTTTCCAACCCCACGTATGCCTTCCCTTTAATGGTGCTCAAAATCGTTGCATAGGTGGAGGGTCTTCCAATCCCTCTCTCCTCCAGCTCCTTAATCAGGGTGGCTTCGGAGAATCGGAAAGGAGGTTGGGTGAAGTGCTGTTTTGAGGTGAGACCTAACAGATCCAAGATCTCGCCTTCGGATAAGACCGGTAATCGCTTTTCCTGATCTCCTGCCCCGCCCTGCCTCTCGGCAGGCAGGTGGTTGTCCTCTCCTTCGACATAAAGGGCCATAAATCCCTGAAAGAGAAGAACGCTTCCCACCGCAGTAAAAATGGCTTCATTCGCCTTGATTTCGATAGTGGTCTGAAGAAAGACCGCTGAAGCCATCTGAGAGGCGACGAATCGATCCCAGATCAGCTTATAAAGGGCCCATTGATCCTTGTCCAACTTGCCCTTTACCTTGTCAGGATCGAGATCGATCGATGTGGGCCGGATTGCCTCATGGGCCTCTTGGGCACTCTTCCGACTCTTATAGATATTGGGTTTGGAAGGGAGGTAGGGTTCTCCAAAGCGATCCTTGATCCATCCCCTGACCTGGTGAACTGCTTCCGAAGAGACTCGGGGTGAATCTGTCCTCATATAGGTGATCAGACCCACCGTGCCTATCTCACCGAGATCTACTCCCTCATACAACTTCTGGGCAATCCGCATGGTTTTATAGGCGGTGAAGGAAAGCTTCCTGTATGCTTCCTGCTGAAGCCGGCTGGTGATGAAAGGGGGAAGAGGATGTCGCTTCTTCTCCTGCTGAACTATTTTTGAAACAGTATAGGGAACGGATTCGAGGAGCTTCTTCATGGCCAATGCTTCAGACTCATTGGCCAGACTTACCTTCTTCCCCTTCCACTTAACCAGTTTAGCATCGAAGGAAATCGGGGAACCCTTTCCCCTCAGTGTGGCGGTAAGGCTCCAGAATTCTTCAGGGACAAAACCTTGAATTTCTCTTTCCCTCTCGCAGACGATCCGAACGGCAACCGATTGGACCCGACCGGCGCTCAATCCCCGCCGTACCTTCTCCCAAAGGATGGGGCTGATCTGATAACCGACCAAACGATCCAATATCCGCCTTGCCTGCTGGGCTTCATATTTGGACTGCTGTAACCTCCCGGGGTGTTTTAGAGCCTCTAAAACCGCCTTTTTAGTGATCTCATTAAAGAGGACTCGGTAAATATTCTTATTTTCATCGCCAATCTCTTCAGCGATGTGCCAGGCGATCGCCTCTCCTTCCCGATCCGGGTCCGGTCCGAGGTAGATATTCTCCACTCCTTTACTGGCCTTCTTCAACTCACGGATGATCTTCCCCTTTCCGGAGATGGTGGTATATTGGGGTTGAAAATCTTTTTCAACATCTACGCCCAACTCGCTTTCTGGAAGATCCTTGATGTGGCCCACTGAAGCCTTGAGGATGTAATCTCCTCCTAAAAATTTTTGAAGGGTCTTCACCTTCGCCGGAGACTCAACAACGATCAAACTCTTTGACATTTTCTATTTCTCCAAAAATTCAAAACAAGGTGTTATTGATTCCTATGAGTAAAATTTAATTATTCTAAAACAAATATTTCCATAATTCACTATCACCCATCACATTTTCTACCGAAACATTTCCCTGGCCACTGAAGGATAAGCCCTTTTAATTCTAAATTCAAAAGGAGGCTCGATACTCTCCCTGGGTCCCATCGACTCTCCCGAATAATCGCATCGATATGCAAGGGGGTCTCCCCTAAAAGTTCAAAGAGAATCCTCTCCTCTTCAGAGAGATCCGGACCCGGACGTTCGACCTGTTGGGTAATCTTCTTCTCTCTCTTCCATTGGGGCAATACCTCCTCCAGGATATCTTCGCTCGACTCCACCATCTTTGCCCCTTCTTTAATCAA
>JBFMAE010000305.1:0-7852 GCA_040756085.1 Thermodesulfobacteriota bacterium
AATTCGATTAACTTCCTCCTTTTTATTTTGAGGATATTCCCCTCACCCTTCCCCTCTCCCCAGGGGGGAGAGGGAGGGGGTGAGGGGTGGAAAATTCTGGAAGTGACGGGATACCATGAAACAGAAAAAACCCTCATTAAAGATTCATACATCAAAGCGGTCAAAGGAAACAAGTTGGCAGAAGATAAAGGATATTGTTTTTATCGACTTAGACGAATTGAAAGAACATGAAGAGATTAAACCCGATTACCTTGAAGAGTTAAAAAATGAGATCCTATCCGATGGCATCCTTAAAATGCCTATTGCTGTGGATAGAAAAACGTACATCATCCTGGATGGGCATCATCGATTGCACGTTTTAAGAAAAATAGGATGTAAGAGGATTCCTGTTATTCTTATAGATTATCAATCACCGGAAATAGAGGTAATTCCTTATAGAGAAGGTGAAATGGTCACAAAAGAAATGATCATTCAAACGGCTTTGACAGGGAGAAGGATGCCACCCAAGACTTCTAAACATATGATCCTGATGAAGGGGGAATTACAGCACATCTCTATCATCGAAACGGTCATTAATATTCCATTGGAAAAGTTGAAGTAAAAGTTGATCAAGCTCTCAGGTATCGGTTATGGTAAAGAAGCCCGTTTCGGTGACGGTTATGGTTACGTGTAAAGATTTAAGAGACGATAAACGTAGCCTTTTATTAACGATACGCGCATCGTTACCCTTACCGTTAGACTATATTTTCTGAAAAATTTCCAATTTGAAATGTTCAGTGATAAAAAGGGGGTGCAGTATGGAATTTCCAGAAGGATTGCTTTATACGGATAGTCATGAGTGGGTGAAGGTCGGAGACTCGACTCTACGAGATGAAGGAGGCCAGGTGACGATTGGCCTGACAGACTATGCTCAGAGCCAGTTGAAAGATATCGTCTATGTGGAACTTCCGGAAGTCGGATCGGAATTTAATAAGGGGGACAGCATCGGGGTGGTCGAATCTGTCAAGACCGTGGCCGATATCTTCTCTCCGATCAGCGGTAAAATAACGGAGACCAATTTGACCCTCAAGGATCATCCCCAATTTGTCAATGAAGACCCCTACGGGAAGGGATGGATCATTAAAATGGAGATTAGGAACAAAGAAGAGCTAAAAGGGCTTCTGTCCTCTAAAGCCTATCAAGGGACATTACCCGAGGAATTGTAAATGCAAAACTTTATACGCTACATTCCCCATACTGAAGAAGATTGTCGGAAGATGCTCGAACTCATCGGAATCAAGAAGGTCGAAGACCTCTTCGAAATCATCCCGAAAAAATACATGCTTTCGAAGCCTCTCAACCTCCCCGAATCCCTGTCCGAGCCTGACCTCCTTCGCCGCCTCCAGGGGCTTCAATCTCCGATGATGAGCAGTTTTCTCGGCGGAGGGGCTTATCACCACTTCATCCCTGCGGTCGTTTCTCACCTGACTTCCCGTTCTGAATTTTATACGGCCTATACCCCTTACCAACCTGAGATCAGTCAGGGGACGCTTCAGGCGATCTTCGAATACCAGACATTGATGTGCCAGTTGACCGGTATGGAGGTCTCCAATGCCTCGATGTATGATGGTGCCTCCAGTCTGGCAGAAGCTGTATTAATGGCTCACCGGATCACAAGAAGAAAGAAAGTTCTTCTTTCGGAAACCATCCATCCTGAATATCGGAGGGTGATCCAAACCTATATCGATCCTGAACAACAGGAGATTGTTTTGGTTCCCTATGTAAAGGATGAGGGTCGAACAGATGAGAGGATATTCTTCGATCTCCTCGACGAAGAGGTGAGCGCAGTCGTCATCCAGAATCCAAACTTCTTTGGTGTGGTTGAAGATCTTGGAAGAATCTCCGAAAGCGTCCATCAGGAAGGGGGATTGATGATCATTGGTTTTAGCGAGGCAGTGGCCTATGCGATTCTGAAACCCCCTGGAGAGTTTGGGGCGGACATCGTCGCAGGCGAGGGACAGAGTTTAGGGACCCCCCTCTCCTATGGTGGTCCCTATTTAGGTATCTTTACGACCCGAGAGAGATTTGTAAGAAATATGCCTGGAAGGCTGGTGGGTGAGACGGTTGACTTAGAAGGGAGAAGGGGTTTTGTCCTTACCCTGGCCACACGAGAACAACACATCCGCAGGGAGCGAGCGACCTCGAATATCTGTACCAATGAGGGGCTCTGTGCTTTGATGGCTACGGTCTTCCTCTCCTGCCTGGGGAAGAACGGTTTCAAAGAATTGGGAATGATGAATCTGAGCAAGACAGAGTACGCAAAGAAGGTTGTCTCTGAGATTCGTGGATGCCAACTCGCCTTTACCTTTCCGACTTTCAACGAGTTCGTTTTAAGGGTCGAAGGTGATCCTGAGAAGATTTTGGAGAGACTTAGGAGAGAAGGAATTCTGGGCGGATTACCTTTGGCACGATTCTATCCTGGGCTTACGTACCATCTCCTTGTCACGGTTACGGAGATGAGCACTAAAGAAGAAATCGACCATTGGGCCAACGTCTTGGAGGAGGCGCTGTAGTGAATCGAAAGCACGAAATCCGAAGCACGAAATTCGAAATACGAAACAAGCACGAATGTTCAAAATACAAATGACCTAAACTCCCCCTCACCCTTTCCCTCTCCCCCCGTGGGGAGAGGATGAAGGTGAGGGGGAATTTTGAAATTTGGATTTTGAATTTGTTTCGAGCTTCGATATTCGGATTTGGGATTTTAAAGTCGAGGTCAAAAATGGAGAATTCGGTTAAATAAGTGAGATGGTATAATGCAAAAAGGAAAGGATACTGGTCTTATTCAGGACGAGCCTTTGATCTTTGAACAAGGAGGCAAGGGAAGGAGAGGATATTCCTTGCCCCAGAAGGATGTTGAGGAAGTGGAAGCAAAGAACCTCATCCCTCCCCATCTTTTGAGAGAGGAACTGGAAGGATTTCCCGAACTGAGCGAGATCGATGTGGTTCGCCACTTCACGCGGCTTTCTCAATGGAATTATGGGGTGGATAGTGGGTTTTATCCTCTCGGCTCCTGTACGATGAAGTATAACCCGAAGGTAAATGAGGAATTAGCGAGAATAGAAGGGTTTGCCCAGGTCCATCCCTACACCCCTCAGGAGATTTGCCAGGGCATTCTGAAATTGATGTATGAGCTCGAGACCTATCTCGCAGAGATCACAGGGATGGACCATGTGACCCTTCAACCTGCTGCAGGGGCCCATGGAGAGCTTGCAGGATTGATGATGATTCGAGCCTGCCTTCTGGATCGGGGAGAAAGAAGGAGTAAAGTCCTTGTGCCGGATACCGCTCATGGAACGAATTGTTCCTCTTCAACCCTTGCTTCCTTCCAGATGGTCGGGATCAAATCAAACGAGAGGGGCATCATCAGCACCAAACAGGTGGACGAGCAGATGGACGAGCAAGTGGCTGCGATCATGGTAACCAATCCCAATACCCTTGGTCTCTTTGAAGAGGAATTGGGGGAGATTGCCAAAATTGTCCACCGAAGGGGAGGCTTTGTCTACTGCGATGGCGCAAACCTCAATGCCTTGATGGGAATCGTGAAGTTGGGGGATCTCGGGGTGGATGTGGTCCATATCAATCTTCATAAGACTTTTTCAACGCCCCATGGGGGTGGAGGACCTGGGTCAGGGCCTGTGGCCGTTCAAAAAGAGCTCGCCCCCTATCTCCCGATTCCGGTGATCGAAAAGGATGGAGGGATCTATCGACTTAATGATCACAGACCACACAGTATTGGAAAAGTGAGGGCTTTTTACGGAAATTTTGGAGTTCTGGTCAAGGCGTATGCTTATATCCTCTCCATGGGAGCAGAAGGTTTGAAGAAAGCCAGTGAGATGGCGGTCCTTAATGCAAACTATTTGATGAAAAGATTGAAAGACCATTACGACCTTCCCTTCGATCGCCCCTGTATGCACGAATGTGTCTTCACAGACCGATTCCAGGAGAGGTATCATGTCTCAACCCTTGACATTGCCAAAAGACTGATTGACTATGGATTCCATCCCCCCACTGTCTACTTTCCATTAGTGGTCAAAGGAGCCCTGATGATGGAGCCCACAGAGACGGAGAGCAAGGAAGGACTTGACCGATTTATCGAGACGATGATCGCTATTGCCAAGGAGGCTGAAGAGAACCCAGACCTCCTTCGTCAGGCACCCCAGAGGGTAAAGGTGAGAAGGCTTGATGAAGTCTTGGCGGCAAGAAAACCGAAGCTAAGATGGACTAAAGATAAATGAAAATGTCAAATGTCAAAGCTCAAAGTTCAAATTAAGTTCAAAATGTAACTCAACCCTTCAGGGTTGATTAAAATCAAGGCTAAAGCCTTGAGTTACGGCATTTGGCATTCGCTTGACATTTGGGCTTTGGCATTTGAGTTTTAAGTCTTAGGCTATGGATCGGAGAGGATATATTATAGATTTGGGTCTGACGGATTACGGGGAGGCCTGGGATCTTCAGCGTCGTCTCTGGTCGAGACGGGTGGAACGTAAATTACCGGACCTTCTTCTTCTCTTAGAACATCCCCATGTAATCACCTTGGGAAGGCGCGGAAACCGATCGCATCTGATCACCTCCCCCGAAATTTTGGAAGCAATGAACATTCCTATCTTCCATGTGGAGAGGGGTGGGGATGTTACTTACCATGGGCCTGGCCAGATCGTGGTCTATCCCATTCTCGACCTTAAGGATTATGGGTATCGACTCATTCGATATGTTGATCAACTCGAGGAAGTTGTTCTTTGTGTTTTAAGAGATTTTGGAATCGAAGGAAGAAAAGATTCTTTGAACCGGGGCGTATGGGTGAACGGAGAGAAAATTGCCTCTGTCGGTGTGGCAATCAAGCGCTGGGTGGCCTTCCATGGCTTTTCATTAAACTATGAAACCGATCTGAAATATTTTGACCTGATCAACCCCTGCGGTCTCGATGGAAAGAAGATGACCTCCATGGAGAGGATTCTTGGAAGAAACATTCCAAGGGATAAGTTGGTTGATAGAATTTGTTTCCATTTCAAACAAACCTTTAAAGGAGATTGGGAAGAAAAGAAGCTGGAGGAGTTAATGTAAAATAGTTATAGACAATTTTAACCCCTCCTCACCTCCCCTTAATGTAAGGGGAGGCTGGGTGGAGTTATTATAGAGGAAGCAAAAGTAGTATTATTAACAAAATAACCTATGAATCATAAGAGAATTATAATCATTGGAGGAGGTCCGGGTGGCTATGTGGCAGCGATTCGAGCTGCCCAACTGGGGGCCCGAGTCACCCTGATAGAGAGGGATAAGATCGGCGGGACCTGCCTCAACCGGGGATGCATTCCCACGAAGGCGCTTCTCTCAGACGCTAAACTATTTCGCTCGCTGAAACGTTCCAATGTCTTTCAATCTATTCTCCCCAAAGGGTTTGCTCCTCTTGAATCGATGATAGATCGGAAGAAAAAAGTGGTTCAGGAAATAGTCAAAGGAGTGGAGATGCTCCTCGAATCGCATCGGGTGATGGTTAAACATGCTCAAGCTGACCTTTTGGGACTTCATCAGATAATTCTCTTATTTCGTGGAGAGGAGAAGAAGACCATCGAAGCCGATGCGATCATCCTGGCTCCGGGTTCCAGATCGAAGGTCCTCCCCCATATTACTCCTGATAGGGATAAGATTATCACCAGCGATGAGGCATTGGAAATCAAAAAGGTCCCCCGTGAAATGGTTATCATAGGCGGAGGATATATCGGCGTTGAGTTTGCCACGCTATTCAATACACTCGGTTCGCAGGTGACGATTGTCGAAATTCTGGAGAGTATCCTTCCAGGTCTTGAAGGAGAGATGGTCCGGAATCTTCGAAGGGTCATGGAAAGGGACGGCATAAAGATTTGGACCCAGTCCTCGGTTGAAGATATCCGCCATGAAGGAGAAGGATTAAAACTGACTGTGAAGACCCCACAGGGAGTTCAGGAGGTCGTTGCCGAGAAGTTACTCCTTTCCGTAGGGAGGGTTCCCAGCTTGGATCTCGATTTTTCAAAAGCTGGTGTTGAAATCTCTTCATCTGGCATTCGAGTCAACCGCCGGATGGAGACGAGCGCACCCTGTATTTATGCCATCGGGGATGCCATTGGGGGAACCCAATTAGCTCATGTGGCAATGGAAGAAGGGGTGGTAGCCGCAGAGAATGTGATGGGAATGGATAAAGAAATGGAAGATCTTCTAATCCCCCTCTGCATCTTCACCTATCCTGAAATAGCATCTATTGGTCTTACTGAGAAAGAGGCAAAAGCAAAAGGAGAGATTAAGATCGGAAGATTTCCATTCCGCTCTAATCCCAAAGCCGTGGTTTCCGGAGAGACCGAGGGGTTGATCAAAGTGATCGCAAGTCGGGAGAACGATGAAATCCTGGGCGTTCACATCATTGGTCCGGAGGCCGGTACTCTCATTTCTGTCGCCTCCTCAATGATGAGCCAGGGGAGTAAGATCAAAGATTTTTTCCGGCTCGTTCAGGCCCATCCAACCCTTCCGGAGGCCTTGAAAGAAGCGATTCTCGATGTCGATGGGTTGGCTCTTCATTTGCCGAAACCGTTGCGAACAAAAACATAAAGCAGAGGTTTTAAAGTTTTAGAAATAATGCCTTGTTCATGGTTTATCGTTCATTGTTCATAGTATATAGCATGAAGAAACCTCCTTGGCTTAAAAAACGAATCCCTCCCTTTCAGGACATTCATAAGGTTAGGTCCATCCTGGAGGAGTCGGCCCTTCATACGGTCTGTGAAGAGGCCCGATGCCCGAACCTGGGGGAATGTTTTTCGAAAGGGACGGCAACGATTCTCATTCTGGGAAAAATCTGTTCACGGGATTGTGGTTTTTGTGCGGTTGAGCATGGAGTTCCCGCTTTACCTGATGAAGCAGAACCGGAGAATGTGGCTCAAGCCGTTAAAAAGATGGGTCTCCAATATGTTGTCATTACTTCCGTGACCCGTGATGACCTACCCGATGGTGGAGCCTCCCAATTCGCCAGAACGATTCGAGCCATTCGAAGCTTGGATCAAACCATAAAAGTTGAAGTATTGATCCCGGATTTTAAAGGGGACCCCTCCTCGCTAATAAAAGTTTTAGAAGAATCTCCGGATGTTCTGAATCATAACATTGAAACGGTTCCTCGACTTTATCCTGAGGTTCGCCCCCAGGCCGACTACAAGAGATCACTTGATCTTTTAAGAAGATCAAAAGATCTCTATCATTCAATTCGTGCCAAATCAGGGTTTATGCTTGGACTCGGAGAAACAAGAGAAGAAGTCATCGAATTACTCAAGGACTTGAGCAGAGTCAAATGTGATTTCTTAACCATCGGCCAGTATCTTCGACCGAGGGTTGATCGTCTCCCTGTAGCCCGATACGTTCCTCCTGAGGAGTTTGAGGAATATAAAAAAGTAGGATTAGAGATGGGTTTTAAAGTCGTTACCTCCGGTCCCTTTGTCCGGAGTTCCTTCGACGCTTCTCAGATGTTTGAGAACAGCACCAGTCAATGAGGTTGATAGCTTATCCGATTTAATTTTCTAAGAAGAATTTCATACCCCAAAATAGACATTGATACCAACCCTTTTCCCCTCTCCCTTGATGCCTGCCTGCCGCAGGCAGGGGAGAGGGTTGGGGTGAGGGTGTCACATCACGAATTGTGTTCCCCCTCCCCTTCATCCCCTCCCGCCAAGAGACTGTGTCGGAATGGCGGGAGAGGGACAGAGAGCCAGCTTCGGAAGCTTTAGAATTGCGGTTATTTAAAAGTTATGGGTAACAGTCTAGGTGGTTGAAAATGATGTTTGTATGGTAATCAAGA
>JBFMAE010000306.1:0-11123 GCA_040756085.1 Thermodesulfobacteriota bacterium
GATTCAAAAAGAGATCACCTTTCAAAAAAATGAAGCATTAGAAGGCCGCATAGAAGAAGTGTTGGTTGAAGGCCGGAGCAAGCAGAGCGATCAAGATGTGACCGGAAGGACACGATCCAATAAGATTGTCAACTTTAAAGGTGATTTGAACTTGGTAGGGAAATTAGTTCCTGTCCTCATTACTAAAGCCCTTGCTCACTCCCTCCGTGGCGAGTTAGTTCAGAGTGGTTAGTTCGGAGTTTAGAGTTCGGAGTTTTTTCCCAACCATTTTTTGTTTTCCTTAATTAATTTATCATTACTCCGAACTAATCACTCCGAACTATTCACTACGCAATTTTCGATTGCGTTAGGTATGTTTCATCACAATGCTGGAAATGATATTGGCAGCCTCGTCCCCTCGGTCGGCTGCATTACTGAGATGGCGGTAGATCTCGCGCATCTTGAGCATATAGACCGTATCGGACCCTTTGAAGAGATCCGCCAGCGCTACATGGTAAGCTTTCTCCATCGTGTTTTCATAAGTTTTGGCCTTCACCGCATGTTCGGAAGCAATCTTCGGATAGTCCTTCAATATCTTCACCGCATCATTTAATTCCCTGGCCGCTTTCCGAAGGATGTTGACCATCTCCTTGATGTGGTGGTCTCCTTTGACTTCGTAAATCTCCATTTCGTCAACGGTTGTATTTGCATAGTCCACGACATCATCGATGGCTCTGGAGAGGGCGTAGATGTCTTCTCTGTCGAGGGGAGTGATAAAGGTTTTATCCAGTTCTTCGATTAAGATCCGTCTCAATTCGTCTGCCTCCCGCTCGATATTTCGAACAAGATTAGCATTCTCCTTGGTTCCGTTCTGTGCAAAGTTCCAGAGGGCCTCCAGGCCTTCTACCGTCTTTAAGGATTGGCGTGCGAGGATCTCGAAGAACCGGCTTTCACTGCTGGAAAATGACTTTCTTCTTCTGATATTGAATACCATGGCTTTCTCCTTTTCCTATCAACCCTTCGACTTCCCGGCATGGCCGAGGGCTCAGGGTTGACCCTAAGCGCCGAGTAGCCCCGCCGAATGGATCAAAATCTGGAGTGGATTATGCGAATTAAAAAAAAACTCAATCCAGCTATCATCGCTGATACTGGAATGGTGATGAACCAGGCTAAGATGATATTCTTGGCCACACCCCACCGGACAGCAGAGACCCTCTGTCCAGCTCCCACACCCATAATGCTGGAGGAGACGACATGGGTCGTTGAAACCGGTCCGCCCATCAATGCTGCTCCCAGGATCACTACTGCAGAGGAGGTTTGAGCGCAGAAGGCATGAACCGATCTCAATCGGTAGATTTTTGAGCCCAATGTTTTAATAATTCTCCATCCACCGCTGGCCGTTCCCAGAGCGATGGCCGCCGCACAACTCGCAATCACCCAGAAAGGGATATGGAAGGTAGGGGAGATTCCAAGGATGACCAGTGACATCGTGATTATACCCATTGATTTTTGGGCGTCGTTCGCCCCGTGACTGAGTGAAAGGGCGATGGAGGAAGGAATCTGCATCCAGTTGAAAAAAACCTTTATTCTGGGTGTGGCATTTTGAGAGAGATGGAGTGTTGTTTTTAAAAAGAGTGTGCCGAAGATCAATCCTAAAATGGGGGAGAAAATTAAAGTGAAGATGACATAGAGAAGCCCTTTCCACAGGATCTTATCTGGTCCATAGGCCACCAAGACAGCACCCACCATCCCTCCAATCAGTGCATGAGACGAACTGGAGGGGAGTCCCCAGAACCAGGTGATGAGATTCCAGGCAATGGCGCCGACGAGTGCAGCGATGATAAGTGAGTTGGATAGAGCAAGCGTATTGGTTTCGAAGGTAGAAATATCGACAATATTTTTCCCGATCGTCTGGGCAACCGCAGTTCCGAAAAGGAATGGGCCAATAAAATGGGCAAGGGCTGCCATTCCCAAGGCCTTTCGGGGGCCCATGGCTCCTGTCGCAATAATGGTGGCCACTACATTGGCTGCATCATGGAACCCATTGGAGTAATCGAAGAAGAGCGCCAACCCAACGACGATGACGGCAAATATTAAAATGGAACCTTCGATGGCAAATCTCCTTCCTTAAGCTAACTACCTGTGTAGACAGGTATAATGAAAAAAATACGGTTTGTCAATACCATGATTCAAACTGCTTGTAAAAAATACACATCATCAGGAAATGAGCTGGAGGAGGTCTCTTGGTTTTTCGATCACAAGATCGGCCCCGGCCCTCCATAAGGGTTCCTTCATGGTCTTCTGTTTGGAATGACTGCTGAGAAAATCGATGGCCAATATTGGAAGTTCTTTTTTGGCGGCATTTGCAGCGAGCATGTCATCCACCACATCACCTACATACCCACAGATGGGGTTTGGGATGCCGATTTCTTGAACGGTCCTTAAAATGGAGTAGGGATGGGGTTTTGAATATTTCACTTGCCTTCCCGTAGCATGGAGAATTCGGGCCTCCTCTTCCTCACATTCGTCAAGCGTGACGATGCTATCGAAATAATGAAAGAGACGGAATCGCTTCAAGGCGAGTTCTGCTTCAAATCTTGGTCGACCGCTGGCAATCCCCATTCGGACTTTCTTCCGTAGGGATGTCAGGATTTCCCTGGAGATCAGAAGTTTTTCCTGGAGGTAATAGCCCTGGCCTCTGTAGAAAAGGGGACGAAGATGGTAATAGGAAGCGAACTTTTTTCCAAGGTAGATTTCCTGAAAAATACGTTTTACGAGGTTCTCTTTATCGAAATCCCCGGATCGGTAGATCCAACCATTCCATGAAGCGCCCAGAGCTCGCCGAACCCCGTTTAGCCCTCCCCCCGAAGATTTGACTTCCTCTAAAAAGGAAGTGAAATGTTTCTTCTTAATTCGGATGAATCTTTTTTTGCAGAATTTGGACGATTTTGTTTTGAGATAGAGAACAACCTCCTCGATGGAGGAACATCTTCTTCTCCTTTGAAAAGGAGGGATGCCTGAGATGGAGAGAAGGTAGAGGAGGAGACCAGAGGTCAAGTCCCAGTCATTATTGAAACCCCCGACCGATTTAAAGAGGGAGATGGTTTCCTCTGTGACCAGTTTTCTCTTTCCCCTTTTGAATCCCAGACATGTTTCGAGATAGAGATTGACAGTCTGTTGAATAGTCTTACGATAAGACCTTGAGACATCGATCAAAACCCCATCCATATCAAAAATGAGAATATCCATTTTTTTTCGCGGTTTTCGAGATCCCCATTGGGTGCCGAGGATACTTTTAAGGTCCTTTTGTTATTCGTCCCTTTATCCTGAGGACAGGAGCGGTGCATTCATCATGAACTATTAATTTAAAATATGGATTGAATTCATTGCAAGCCCCTTTTATGATATATTTCATTAAAGGAGGGTTGTCAAAGGTGACGGGAATTGAATATAAAGGTAAGCGTATTCCCTGCCGTTTAATCATCTTCGATAAGGACGGGACATTGATCAATTTTACGGCGACATGGGTTCCGCTCATTCGAAAACGGGTGGCCATGCTTTTGAAAAAATTGGGAAGGAATGGAGAACTTGAGGCCTTCCTTTGGAAATCCTGGGGAATTCACCCTGTCAGCGGAAAGGTCGATCCGAGAGGACCCTGCCCGGTTTCTCCGAGATCGGATGAGATCATTATTGGAACCATGGCCCTTTATCAGTACGGATATCCATGGGATGAATCGAAGCAGTGGGTGGCCCAGGCTTTTGACGAAGCCGATGCGGATGGTGATTGGCGAGAAAAAGTAGTACCCGTTAAAGGAATTCAAACTTTCCTCCCCCAATTAAGAAGGGATGGATTCTATACCGCCCTGGCCACCTCTGACGAGAGAAAAGATACAGAAGCCATCCTTTCTCATCTTGGTATGAATGGTCTGTTTGATATCATCCTCTGTGCGGGAGAAGTGAACCCGCCCAAACCCCACCCTGAAACCATATTTACCATTTGCCGGAAGCTCTCTGTCCATCCCCGTGAGGCTGTGATGGTGGGGGATTCGGTAGCAGATATGACGATGGGAAAGAGAGCAGAGGTGGCGTTGACCATTGGGATTCTTGAGGGAGGAGTGACACCGAGAGAAGAATTGGAAAAGGTAGCTGATATCATTGTTGAGTCAATCCGGGAATTAAAATTCTACGAATTTTAGTTCGGAGTTCAGAGTTTTGAGTTCGGAGCTTTTTTGATTATCTCCGAGCTACGAACTAAATACTCCGAACTAACTTTTCACCTTAAGGTTCTCTGGATCGTAGAGCGGTTCTTTCTCGACAGTCGCCTCATATCTTTTGGTAGCGACTTCAATTTGCAAAGGGGTTCCGGGTTTTGAATAATGCATGGAAAGATATCCATAAGCAATGGGTTTCTTAATGGTGTGTCCAAATCCTCCACTGGTGACCAAACCGATCACCTGATCCCCATCGAGAATCGCCTCTTTGCCAATGGGCATCAAAGGACCGGAATGGATGGTCAGGCAGCAGAGACGCCTGGTAATTCCCTTTTCGTTCTGTGCAAGCAGAGCCTTGCGGCCAATAAATTCGCCTTTGTTCAGTTTCACACAGAAATCGAGTCCGGCCTCAAAAGGGGTATACTCTGGAGAGATATCCCCGCTCCAATACCGATACCCTTTTTCTAACCGTAAAGAATCAATGCAACGGTAACCCGCATTAATTAAACCAAAAGATTTTCCTGTTTCCCAGACGGCGTCGTAGACATATAAGGCGTATTCCACCGGCATGTGCAATTCCCATCCGAGCTCGCCCACATAGGTGATGCGGAGGGCAAGGACGGGTGTATATCCGATGGTAATCTGCTTGCAGGTCATATAGGGAAACCCCCCATTTGAGATATCATCTTTAGTTAATTGTTTAAGGATATTCCGGGCCTGAGGGCCGCAAAGAGTGATGCAGGCTTTCGCAGAAGTCACATCCACGACAGAGATCGAGGAGCCTTTGGAAAGATGTTTCTGAATCCAGCTGAGATCGTGCTTGATGAAGGCCGTTCCTGTCACCAGATAGAAATGATCATCCCCCATTCGACTGACGGTGAGGTCACATTCAATCCCTCCCTTTTCATTCAACATCTGGGTGTAGGTGATCGAACCTACAGGTCTATCCATCTGGTTCGCTGTAATTTTTTGAAGGAACTGAAGTGACCCCGGACCTTTGATTTCGATTTTGCCGAAGGAGGTCTGGTCGATAATTCCTGCCTTCGTCCTGACTGTTTCGTGCTCTTTCCCCACGTGCTCAAACCAGTTGGGAAGTCCCCATCTTAACTTATCTTTTGGGATTATCCCTTTTGGAGCAAACCAGTTGGGACGTTCCCAGCCTGATTTTTCTCCAAAGACAGCCCTCATCGTCTTCAGGCGATGGTAGAGAGGGCTGGTGCGAAGGGGCCGGGCAGAAAGCATTTCCTCATAGGGCCAGCTCATCGAATAGTGGTGGGCATAGACTTCCATAGACCGCTCAAGGGCATACTTCTGGCTTGCGTGGTGGCCACCGAGGCGGCGAATATCGAGACGCCATAGGTCAAGACTGGGTTCACCCTCAATGATCCATTCAGCTATCATTTTTCCCACCCCTCCGCCGGCTGCGATCCCGTGAGCACAGAAACCGGCCGCAACGAAGAAGTTCTTCACTTCTGCTGCCTCCCCCATGATAAAATCTCCATCGGAGGTGAAGGCCTCAGGGCCGTTGAGCAGGGTGATGATCTCAGCCTGGCCGATGGCAGGTACCCGTTTCATGGCCAGAGAGGAGAGGGGTTCGAAATGTTCATAATTCGATTTGAGCAATGTTTTAGTAAAATTATGGGGAATTCCATCCAAGGCCCAGGGGATGGGATTATGTTCATATCCTCCCATGATGAGCCCACCGACTTCCTCGCGGAAATAAACCAATAGGTCAGGGTCCCGCATGGTGGGCATTCCCTTGAGAACCCCTTCGATGGGTTTGGTGATGATATACTGATGCTCCATGGGGATGATGGGAACAGAGACCCCGACCATTTTTCCAATTTCCGGAGCCCAGATCCCAGCCGCATTCACGACGATTTCAGTTTTAATGTTTCCTTTTTCTGTTACCACTTCATAGACAGCTCCGTTCTTTAGGGTGATCCCTGTGACCCGGGTATCCATATAGATTGCAGCTCCCCTGTTTCGGGCTCCCTGGGCGAGGGCATAGGTCACCCCACTTGGATCGATCTGGCCGTCTGTTGGAAGAAAGGCGGCTCCAACGATGCCCTTCTTCTCCATCACCGGAAAGAGGTCACAGGCCTCTTTGGGACTGATTAATTCCATGGGGAGGCCGAAGGTCTTGGCCATAGCTGCGGAACGGCGAAGCTCTTCCATACGGTTCTTCGATGAGGCGATCCTGAGACCGCCGACCCGGCTCCAGGCGGTATGCTGTCCTGTTTCCTCTTCAAGGCGGGAATAGAGTTCAATACTGTATTTCAGCATCTTGGTGATGTTGACCGAGGAGCGTAACTGGCCGACCAAACCAGCTGCATGAAAGGTTGCCCCACTAGTGAGCTCTCCCTTATCCAGAACAATCACATCTCTCCATCCCATTGCCGTCAGGTGATAAGCGATACTGCAACCTGTAATTCCACCTCCGATGATCACAACCCTTGCTTGGTCTTTCATCTTTTGTCTCCTTTTTCTAATCCCTCCCCAACTCCCTTTAGTAAATAAATAAAGGGAGGAGAAGAAAGCTATTTAGCTGTGTAGACAGGTTTAATGAAAAAAACCGTTTTTGTCAATAACTAAAATATTGACAAAAAAATTAATTTTGATAAAATTTGGAAATTATTTCAACGTATTTTTAATCTTAAAATTGAGAAAGGAGGTGAAGATTTAAAGGTTACGAAGATAAGAAAGAAATTAATGACAGCATAAGATAGAAAGGAGGCTATTGTATGAAGAGCAAATGGATGGTTTTAATGATCGGTTTCATGATGATGATATTTCTTTCGACAACGGTCGTCGCCAAAGAAAAAGTGACGGTTTATACCTCATTGGAGACGGATGAGATTGTGAAATATTTAGAGGTGGCCAGAAGGGACCTTCCCGACCTTGAGATCGATATCATCCGGCTTTCCACAGGCGAGCTTGGTGCACGGATGCTTGCGGAAAAGGACAATCCCCAGGCGGATTGTATCTGGGGATGGGCTGTGACCAATACGGAACAATTTATTCCTTTAGGAATGTTAGTGCCTTATAAACCTAAAGGGGTTGAGAAGTTGGAGAAAAGATTTGTCCATCCCAAATACTATTATGTCGGTATCGATATGTATATCGCCGCCTTCTGCATCAATACGAAGGTTATGAAAGAGAAAGGACTCCCCATGCCAAAGGGATGGAACGACCTGCTCGATCCAAAGTTTAAGGGGTTGATTGCCATGCCCAATCCTGTTGCCTCAGGGACCGGTTTCTTACAGGTGGCAAGCATCCTCCAGATGTATGGAGCCAAGGAAGGAAAAGAGGATGGGTGGGAGTTTTTAAAGAAATTAGACAAAGTCATGGGTCAATATATTAAGAGTGGATCAAGACCGGCGAAGATGACGGCTGCGGGTGAATTTGCTGTGGGCTGTTCTTTCGATTTTGTCGTCGCCGAGCAGAAGAAGATGGGATTTCCTGTGGAATTCGTCTTCCCGATCGAAGGGGCAGGTTATGAGGTTGAGGCGAATGCCCTTCTTAAAGGAGCAAAGAATCCAAAGGCCGCAAAGAAATTCTTGGATTGGGCGATTAGCGAGAATGCGATGAAAGAGTATGCAAAATTTAAATACGGGGTCACTCTTCCCGGCATTCCCACGCGACCCGATCTACCCAAGTTATCCGAAATCAAACTCTACCCGATGGACTTTGCATGGCAGGCCAAGAACCGAGAAGAAATCCTGAAAAAATGGGAGAGCCTCTTCTTGAAATGAGACGACGGGTTCTCCAGGGAGTGCCAGGGCATCCTGCGGATGCGGGGTGCCCTTTTTATTGACATCTTCCTAAAAAATTGATTAAATTGCTATTTAGACAGGTGAACAGGTAGGATACAAATTATGAGTAGAAACCTCAGGCTGGAAAATCTCACCAAACGATTTGGCACACTTACCGCTGTTGACCATGTGGAACTTGAAATCGAAGAAGGGGAATTTGTCTGCTTTTTAGGGCCGAGCGGGTGTGGGAAGACCACGGTGCTCAGGATGATCACCGGCTTTGAAACAGTAACGGAAGGGGAGATCATCTTCGATGGAAAGCTGATCAACGACCTCATTCCCCAGAAGAGGGAGTTCGGCATCGTCTTTCAGTCTTATGCGCTTTTTCCAAATATGACGGTAGAGGAGAACATCGCCTTCGGTCTCATGATGAGGAAGATGCCTAAGAAGGCCATTGCCGAAAGGGTGGATCAGATGCTCGACCTCACCGGGCTCCGGGATTGGAGGAATCTCTTTCCCGCCCAACTCAGCGGGGGACAGCAACAGCGAGTAGCCCTGGTTCGGGCCCTGGCTCCCAATCCTCAAGTTCTACTTCTGGATGAGCCGTTAAGCGCCCTGGATGCAAAGATAAGGGTTCGCCTGAGGGCAGAGATCAAACGGCTACAGCAGGAACTTAAAAAGACGATGATCTATGTGACCCATGATCAGGAAGAAGCCCTCTCCATTGCAGACCGCGTCGTGGTGATGGAGAAGGGGCAATTTCGACAGGTGGGAAAGCCCCTCGACATCTACAAATGCCCCACCTCCAGCTTTGTTGCTGACTTTGTCGGGACATCGAATTTTTTTAAAGGATATCGTACGGGCGACCAGGTCAACACGGAGAAAAAGACATTCAGGGTTTCTCAAACAGGACCTTTACCTGCAGAGGAAGTCTTTTTAGCCATCCGACCCGAGAAGATAGAGGTTTTCCATCCTGGAGAAGCCTCCGTCCCCTTAGAACCATCGAATCTGATTCCGGCGAGAATCGATGTGGTCACCTTTTTAGGAGCAGTCGTCCGACTAGTCATCAACATGGACGGAGAAGAGATCGTTTCGGATGTGATTGAGAAGGAGTTTGAACAACGGCGATTAAAGCAAGGGGATGAGGTTCTTCTCTACTTCCCTCCGGAGGCCTTTCTCATCTATCCTGGAAAAGAGAGCAAAGGATGAATCGTTCCGAACCCTCCAAAGCTTTCACATTACCTTCCACCTTTGTCAGCGACAAAGTAGTGACGTGGATTACCACGGTTTTCTTTTTAGTCACCCTTACCTTTTTCTTACTTTACCCTGTGGTGGACATCTGCAGATTGAGTTTTTTTAAGGAGGGAGCCTTCACCTTTAATAATTACATTAACTATTTTACGAACCCGAGAATCTTCCGGTCCTTCACCAACAGCATGTACGTTTCGATTGTTACCATGGTCATCACCACGGTGTCGGCCTTTTTCTTTGCCTATGGATTGACCCGAACCACGATGCCAGGCAAAGGAATCTTCTATACCATTTCGACTTTTCCTCTCATTGCCCCAACCATCATTCAGGCTTTGGCCCTCATTCTTCTCTTCGGCCGAAACGGTCTGGTCACCCGTTATCTGCTGGGCACGGATTGGAATATCTACGGGGCAACCGGAATCATTGTTGGGGAATGTCTTTACTGCTTCCCCAATGCTCTCTTCATCCTCTATACTACCCTCTCCGCCGTGGATACCCGGCTTGATGAGGCGGCTCAGAGCCTGGGGGCTTCCGCCCTGAAGACTTTCTGGAAAGTGACCCTCCCGTCCGCAAAGTATGGAATTGCCAGTGCCGCAGCCCTGACCTTTAACCTCACCATTACCGATTTTGGCATCCCTGTTGTGATTGGAGGAAATTATTCCGTGCTGGCCACAGAGATCGTCTCTCAGGTATTCGGGTTACAGCGTTTTGACCTGGGAGCCACCATCAGCGTCATCCTCCTTGCTCCCTCCATAAGTGCCTTCATGATTAATTACTATCTTACGAGGAAGAGTTATGCACTGATCAGTGGCCAAGCCCGGCCCTTTTTGCAACCTTCCCGTCCCTTCAAGAAGTGGGGGTTTACTCTTTATTGCGGGGGGATCTGTTTCTGCATCCTCCTCGTTTTTGCAACGGTATTTTTAGGATCCTTTGTAAAAACCTGGCCATACGATTTTTCCCTCACCCTCAAACATTTCGATTTTCCCTCTCTGGGATCCTACGCTCCCCTCTGGACAAACTTCTGGACCTCCCTCATCAAGGAGGAACCACTCCGGAGTATGATTGCTTTTAAATATGCCCCGATCTGGACCAGCCTCCTGGTCGCCATTGTCGTCGCCATTGCCGGGGCCTCCCTTACCTTGCTGGTCGGTTACATCATCGAAAAGAAGAAACCGAAAGGGGAGCAAGTCCTCTATACCCTCAGCGTTTTACCGGCTGCCATCCCTGGAGTGGTCATGGGATTGGGATATGTTCTGGCCTTTAACAAACCCTACTTTTTGATCTATGGGACGATCTGGATCATCATCATTAACATCATCGTGTGCAATTTTACCCTTGGCGTCCTTTCGAGTATCGCTAATCTAAAGCAGATTGATAAATCGGTCGAAGAAGCCGCTGTGAGTTTAGGGGCAGGTCCCATTTCAACCTTCACCAGAGTCGTTTTTCCCTTATCGAGGGTGGCCTTCCTCTCCACAGCCACCTTCTTCTTCATGAGAGCGATGACGACGATCAGTGCTGTCATCTTTCTCATTTCGGCAAAGATCAAACTGGCTGCGATCGAGATCATCTTTCTCGATGTCGATGGTCGGACCGCCAGCGCCAACGCCATGTGCACTGTCGTGGTGGCCATCGTTATCGGGGTGCTACTGATCATGCGTCTCGTGACCGGAAGATCAGGATTAACAGGGATGAGTTCTTCCAACTGAGAGAAGCGATTGGAATGGCAGAGACATTGCATTTGGATCCCGGAGTTCCCAAATATATACAAATCAGCAACTGGCTGATGGAGATGATCCAGAAGGGCCGGTATGCAGTGAATGATAAATTGCCTTCTGAGTCGAAACTTTCTGAACTCTTTCAAGTCAATCGAAATACGGTTCGTCAAGCCATTTCAGACCTGGTGGCAAAGGGCCTTGTCCAGAAGAAG
>JBFMAE010000307.1:0-10726 GCA_040756085.1 Thermodesulfobacteriota bacterium
ATAAAAAGAGCTCATGGGCTGTCTATGTAAGAAGAATTCCACTACCTAACCATCTGACACTCTATGTGAGAAGGACATCGGATGGAAGAGGAGAAGGAACCATCGAAGGGGGAGAAAACTTCATTCCCCTTGGTGAAGGTTACACCATGCTTTTTAGAGGAAGGGGCGAAAGAAAGGATGTAACAATCCAGTACATGATAAGGGGGGTCTCAATAAGTATCTCTCCGGGGTTAAGAGACCTTCAGATCATCTACGCCGTAGAAGAAGACGGTTAATAGAGGAGAAAAAAATGAAAAGGATAATCTTTGCCTTAGCTTTCTGTCTTCTTTTTCTTTCGGGAAATTCATTTGGTGCTGTTTCGGTCATAGGAGAACTTACGCGAAAGTATGTCGTAAAACCAGGAGGAAATTATGAAGGAACTGTAACCCTTAGAAATAAAGGGGATAAACCCCAGGAGGTAAAGATCGATAAAAGGGATTACCTCTTTTACAAAGATGGACAAAACATATTCGGAGAACCATCGAGCCATCCCAGATCAAATGCCCAGTGGATTTCAGTCAGCCCTTCAAGGTTAACAGTACCCCCAGGTGAGACCATAAATGTGAATTTCAAAATTCATGTCCCTGAGGATAGCACCCTCAGGGGATCTTACTGGAGTATCCTCATGGTTGAACCCGTAGAGCCAATATCTCCTGAAACCCTTGTGAAGTCAGAAGATAAAAAAATAACCATGAGCCTCAGGATTGTAATTAAACATGCAATACAAATTATTACAGATCTTGGAGACACAGGAACTACAAAGATCAAATTCATCGATAAAAAGGTTGTGGAGAAGAACGGAAGAAGGTTTTTGGAGATAGATATTGAAAATACCGGAGAAAGGTGGGTTGACCCTCAACTCTGGGTCGAACTTTTTGATCAAGAGGGGAAAGCGGTAGGGAAATTTCAGGGCAATAAAGTTCGAATCTTACCGGGATGCTCTTCAAGATTCTACGTTGATATCAATGAAATCCCCAAGGGAAAGTATAAGGCCCTCTTGGTTGCAGATAGTTCCGCAGAAAAGGTCTTTGGGACAAGATTAAACCTCAAGATCGAATAAGAAATGAGATATGGAGCCCTCTTCCATGAGATCCTCTTTCTCATTCTTTTTATCCCCTTCCTCTTCTGCCAAGAAGCCATATCGGAGACCAAAGGATGTAGGGTTGAGGTTAAGCTCACTTCATCCCCTATCGTTGAAACCTTACCGGGAAAGATCATCTCCGGGAACTTTCTTGTCATAAACCACACAAACAGGGAAGAACTGTTTTCTGAAGAGATCAGGCTTCCTGAAGGATGGTCTCTTATCACCCAGGAAGAAGCCTCCTTTTCCCTTGAACCCGATGAGAAGGAAATCAGAATCTTTGGCATCTCAATCCCCCCAAACATGCCCCCGGGATTAAATGAGATAAGACTCTCCGTAAAAAGAGAGAGGGATCATTCAATTGTAGACGAGAAAAGCTTTAACGTAATGGTTTTACCCTTGTATAAACTTAATTTAAGTATCGAGGAGAAACCTGACAAAGTGGTTTCCGGTCAAACCTACAGCCTTAAGGTCAGGGCTTTTAATCACGGTAACCTTAAAACCAAAGTTAGACTGACCCTAAAAACCCACCCGGAGTATCCATTAACGATTGAGCCATCGACCACTCTTGATATTGAGGCAGGATCATCCCGGCTCTTTTCAGTCCATATCAAAACAGATGAAAAGATAAATAGAAAGACCTATCAGGCCATTAAGGCCACGGCCTCAGTCGAAGGGATAGAAGAGAAGGCTTCAACGGAGCAAAGCTTTTCTCTTGAGATAATTCCCCGAATGGTTGGAAAGGAAGACCCCTATCACAGGATTTCATCAACCCTCACCCTTAAGGGATTTTATGAAAACATAAAGACCCCTTTGGGAGGACAGATTGAGTTCATTGGTTCCGGAACCCTTGACGAAGAAGGAGAAAAGAAGATTTCCTTCAAATTCCGGGGGCCCGAAAACAAAAGAAGGAGAAACTTCTTCGACAAAGACGAATATATGCTCTCCTTCTCCATGAAAAATCTGAACGTATATCTCGGGGATGGATACTACTCCCTTTCCCCCCTTATTGGCCCATCAGGAGCGGGGCGAGGTGTGAAAGTTGGTTATGACATTGATGGCTTGAACATCAAAAGTTTCCTTTTTACTCCCAGGGAGGATGATAAAAATGACTTCAGTATCGGAGGAGGCTTAAATTACAGACTGAGCGAAATGCTCCAGGCAAGACTAAACCTCATAAGAAATGACCTTTCTAAAAACTTCAGCGATTACCTCGTAAGTCTTGGAACCGATATAAGACTAGAGAAGGCATTTAAAATTGATCTCGAAGGTGCCTCCTCGTGGGGGAAAAGGGAAAAAGATATAAGCGATTATGCCTGGAGGGTTTACCTTTCCGGAGAACCCATTAAAAATTTCAGATTTTCTCTAAAAAATTCCCATGCAGGACCTGAATTCCCAGGCTACCTGCTCCCTGGAGATTACTGGGCAGGAGGTTTAACTTTTCCCATATATGATAAAATTTCTGGAGAACTTTCCCTGTCAAAATTAAGAGAAAACTTCTGCTCAAAACCCGGAAGTGAAAGGACCACAGAAACTGATGAGTTTTTTTTCAGAGGAGGACTTTCATGGGAATTACCCCTCAGGGCCAATTTATCTTTAAACTACCAAATATTCGATAAAAAGGACAGACTCGAACCAAAGGATTATGACTTTAAAGACCATCTCCTCAGGTTAGGACTCCAGACAAATCTCGTCTTTTTAGGAATGAATGGCTATATCAATGGCTATATCGAGGGAGGAAAGAGCGAAGATAGGCTCTCCTCCACAAAAAGCCATCTTATAAACTCCGGCCTCTCCGGAAATTTTCGACCCTCGGTATGGCAGAGTTATACCCTTTTCTTCAATTACGGGAGAGATTATTTTGCAGAATCAAATCGTAAAACCATAAACCTCGGAATTGCAGGAAACTGGAAGCTGTCAAAAAAACTGGCCATTGACCTGAGTTACTTCATAAATGAAAGAGATTTTGAAAAAGATACTTACCTCCGCCACAATTTAAGGTTTCATGCTGGCTACACCCTTCCCAATCATCACTCCATTCAGTTTAAAGCAGACTGGATAAAAGCAAAAAACGGGGAAAGACCTGAAGTTTCAGCCTGCCTGAGCTATACGATCCCCCTTGTTATACCCGTTTCAAAGAAAAGAAGCGTTGGGACAATAAAGGGGGTGGTTTATGACGAGGAAAACGATCAAAAGCCTCCTATTACGGACGTGATCCTTACGGCAAGCGGAATACCTGCTGTAACCGATAAAGACGGAAAGTTTGTCTTCCCGGGGCTTAAACCAGATGACTATTCTTTGCACGTAGAAAGAGGATCGATCGGCCATGACCGCACAACAAGTGAAAAGCTTGCTGCGATAGCTATAAAGGGTGGAGAATTATCCAATGTCAATGTAGGAATAGTGAGGTCAGGAAAGATTTCTGGGAGGGTCTTACTTTTTGTACCGAAGAAGGGGTTCATTACCGAGGAAACCATTTCTCCTGAAGATTTTGTGCCTTCCGGAGGACTTCCCGATGTCCTTGTTGAAATTTCAAGGAAAGGCGAGGTGTTAAGACAGTTTACAGACGGCAGAGGAGAATTTTTATTTGATGATGTGAGGCCCGGATTGTGGAAAGTTAAAATCTACGAAGAAAGCATTCCCCCTTTCCACTTTCTTAAAGAGAAGGAGTTTGATTTGGAAATCAAACCCTCTAAGGAAAGGGAACTTAAGATAGATGCCTTTAGAAAACCGAGAAGGATCTTAATTATAGAAGAAGAGTATGAAAATAAGAAATGAAACGTCTAAAAAGTAATACTGAAGTGAACGGAGGTAAAAAGGTATGAAGAGATTGATTCTACTTCTTTTTTCGTTCTGTTTGCTCTCTGGTGGGGCGGGGCGGGCAGAGGCAGGAAATACCGCCCAGCAGACGGTAAGTTTCCAAGCCGAAGAAATATATGAATTAGCGTTTGCCGGCGATCTATCATTTGTTATAGACCAAATCTCGGTGGATGATCCATATATGATGGTCCCAGATGAGAAAGTTCAACTCTACCATGTAACCTTCAACAACCCAGCTTATATATCAGCCAGGCTGGTAAATAATATGCCGGAGTTTAGCTTAATTAAGGTACAAATGGAAGCACCGCCAGGTGAAACCAGTTACGGAATGAAAGAGTTAAACTATTTTGATTCGGGATTCCCAAATGGTATTCAGCACCTTGTTTATATAGGGGGCTATGCCAGGGCTGCAAATCTACATGTGAACTACAAATTGGAAGTCTCAATCTATGTTCCACCTGGCACATATCAAAATACAATTGAATTTCTTGTTGGTGGATGGTAAAAGGAGGTGAAAGAAATGAAAAAAATCTTTATTTGCCTAATCTTAGCCTTTTTTGCCTTTGTGGAAGCGCCTTTCGCAAGTGGCCCATATTATGTAAATTTTTCCTTTACAGTTCAGCCAACCACTGAATTCTGGGTCAGCGGCAACCCCCCGCCTCTGATAATAGATTCCATGTTACCGGGAGATCCCTCAGCCGAAGTTTCAGATGAAAATACAACCTGGAGCTTTTCCTCTAACGAATGGACCGGATACAAAAAAGTTATAGGTAAGATCGATCAATCTATGCCTGACCATACATACCTCAAGGTAAACCTTGAATCATATGAGGCCAAGAGCAGTGGGGATGTAAGTCTGACAACCGATCCTCAAAGCCTTGTAACGGACATAGAATTCCCAGAAGAGGAAGCGATTATTACTTATAAATTTGGAGCATCACCCGCAGCCGGGACCTTATCAGGAACAAGGACAGTAACTTTTACGGTTGCTGATATGTAGCAGCCACGAAAAAAGTCCTCGGGAGACCATTGGAGCAAGGGCAGTCTCACGTTTGATATATTTCATCACTTCCACCTCGCCTAACTGGTGTTAATAGTTGAAGTTAAGCTGTCTTCTCTGGAGAAAGCTCCTTCGGGAAGTTCTTAATCGCTTCGTTAATGGTTCAGGAAGGGTTGCGTAAAAATAGATCCGCTTGTAAGAATTATCAAAGAAGCACATATTTAATCTCCCTTCTCCCTTAACAACCTTCTTTTTAAAGATTTTGCCTCCCTATCTCTAAACAACATCTCTAAATGTCCAATTTTCAGGCCTAAAAAAGTAATACCGATATGTGAAGTGGATAAGCTATAGACTCACAACCCTTGCCATCTACTACACCATCTCAGAAGCTTCAGGCCAGAGCTTTTTAACCTTCTTTGCCCTTTCATCTTGTGGAATAAGCCTCGCTCTAAAGAGGAGGCTCCTCTTTCTATGAAAGATGCTGAACAGAGTCCAATCGGTGCCGAAAAATTCTTGACAGTCCCTGATGTTGCCTCGATTCTCAGTGTCAAGCAATCCACTGTCTACCAATGGGCAAAATCGGGAGAAATACCCCATTACAAACTTGGAAGAATAGTTAGGTTCAAAAGGAAGGATCTGGAGGTATGGATCGAGGGGCACAGGAAGGAGAAGGACATAGACGAAGAGAGAAAGGCCAGGGAAATCTTAAGGACAATAGGCAGAGGAGCACAAGACATTGACCGCATCATCAAAAAGAGTATTGCAGAGGTTAAAGGAAATCGGTATACTTCTTCCCTGGAGAAACCAGGTAAAGACAAGGGCCTCGGAAAGGAGGCGGAACATGGGCTTATATCGTAGAGGCCAAACCTGGTGGATGAGGCTTACTTACAGGGGAAAGCAAATAAGAAAATCTACAGAAACAAGCGACAAGAAGTTGGCTAAGAGAATTTATGACAAGATTCTGGGAGAGATTGCAGAGGGTAAGTGGTTTGAAAGACTGCCAGGGGAAGAGAAACCCTTCAAAGAGATGATCGCAAAATACCTGAAAGAACATTCAGCAATAAATAAAACTCCCAAATCCCATGATCGGGACATAGAGCTTGCCAATCACCTTATCGGCTCCTTCGGAGATTCAATGCTGACCAAAATCACTCCTAAAAACATTTCTGGATACAAGGTAAAGAGGCGAGATGAAGGGGCCTCTCCGAGAACAATCAACTACGAGCTCGCCCTCATGAGTCATGCCTTCAATCTTGCCATAAAAGAATGGGAATGGCTCAAAGATAACCCGGTCAGGAGAGTATCAAGAGAAAAGGTTAATAACATGCGAGAACGGTGGCTGACATTCGAAGAGGAGGAGAAACTCCTTGATGCCTCTCCGAAATGGCTCCAAGAACTTATCATCTTCTCCCTTGAGACAGGACTTCGGCAAGGCGAAACCCTCAACCTTCAATGGCCGCAGGTAGATCTCTTCAGAAAGACCTTCAGCATCCTGGAACAGAAAAACAAGGCAAAGGATGTTCTACCATTGAATGAAAGGGCCCTGGAGGTGCTGAAGGCAAAGGCCAAGATCAGACATTTGAAATCAAATTACGTTTTCTGCAACAAAAATGGAAACAGTCTCAGAGTTAGCAACCTTCATAGGGCTTTCTATTCCGCTGCAAAGCGTTCTGGACTTAGTGATTTCAGATGGCATGACCTCAGGCATACCTTTGCAACCAGGCTTGTGCAGGCCGGGGTTGATCTCTATGCCGTTCAGAAACTTGGAAGATGGAAAGAGATCAAGATATGGTTCAAAGATATGCCCATCACTACCCAGAAAGTCTGAGAAGAGGAATTGAAGTTTTGGATAGGGTAAGGAAAAAAATTAGCACAAATTTAGCACAATTGAGCGATGATGGAATTGGGCAGGGTGGCTAACTTATTGAAATCATTTGGCTGGGGGACGAGGAGTCGAACCTCGATTCACGGAGTCAGAGTCCGTTGTCCTACCATTGAACGATCCCCCAATCTTCGTGTCCGTGCCTCGTGTCGCGTGTCTGAAACTAACTGAGCACAAAGATCACGGCGTTTTGAAGAAATACTACCATTAAACCACTCAATAATCAATCCAGAATGATCTTCGATTTGAAGGTTTCTAAGAGATCACTCATCGGGATTTCTTCCTGGGATTTATCCTCCATATTCCTCAGAACCGCCCTACCCTTCTTTAATTCTTCCTCACCCAGAATCAGGACATATCGTGCCTTCAATTTATCCGCTCTTCGCATCTGACTCTTCAGGCTTTTTCCCCCATAGTCCAACTCGGCCCGAATCCCCAGGAGGTGAAGTTGATTGACCAATCGGTACGCTTTGCTCTTGGTTTCATCGCCCAAAGAAGCAATGAAGAGGTCCGGATATTGGATAAATTCCTTCTCCTTCGGCAGTAAGGAAATCAGCCTCTCCATCCCGATAGCAAAACCGATTCCCGGAACATCGAGTCCCCCGATTTCCTGAAAGAGATTGTCATACCGTCCTCCGCCTGTCACCGCATTCTGGGAACCCAACTGGTAGGAAACGACCTCAAAGGCGGTCCGTGTGTAATAATCGAGTCCCCTCACCATTCTGGGGTTCAGGACATAAGTGAGGTCCGCCATCTCAAGATATTTCTTTACTCTATCAAAATGGCTCTGACATTCTGGGCAGATATAGTCAATCACTTGAGGGGCGTTGACAATCGCCTCCTGGCAGGTTTCCACCTTGCAATCAAAGATCCGTAGCGGATTGGTGTGAAGCTTTCTCTGGCAATCTTCACAGAGTTGAAACGACTTCTTCGTTAAAAATTTTTCCAGTTCTTCCCGATACCGGGGCCGGCAGGCACGACAACCGAGAGAATTGATCTGAAGTTCGAGCTTATCGAGCCCTACCCTTTTTAGAAAATGAATGAGCATGAGGATGACCTCGGCATCCACCATGGGGTTCTCCACACCAAAGACCTCTGCGTCGATTTGATAGAATTGCCGATAACGGCCCTTCTGGGGCCTTTCATAACGGAACATCGGGCCGATGCAATAAAGTTTTGCCACCGGATCGAAAGAGTAGATCTGATGTTCCAAATAGGCCCGTGCCATGGAGGCGGTGGCCTCTGGACGAAGGGTCAGGGAGTTGCCACTCCGGTCAGTGAAGGTATACATCTCCTTCTCGACAATGTCTGTCGCTTCGCCGATGCCCCGAGAGAAAAGTTCTGTCCGTTCGATGATGGGAATGCGAATCTCTGAGAAACCAAACCCCTCAAATACCTCCCGGGAGACGGACTCGACAAACTGCCATTTCCCCACTTCTTCGGGAAGGATATCGTTGAACCCACGAATCGCTTTGATCTCCATATAATCGTTCCTTAGATGACTACCTCTATAAATGTAGCGCTCCCACGTTTTTAAATAATTTATCTTATCCACCCCAAAAAGTCAAAAATCATTATTCCCCTCTCCCTCATCCCGCATAGGGGAGAGGGGAAAATAAGTAATCGAAATGGTTGATTCTTGGGAAAATTTAAGATAATTATTAATTATTATCGAATAATACGAATGGAGACGAATTTAATGAATCAAAAAAATATTCGTATTTGAATTATTCGCTATCATTCGATCTATTTGTCATCTAATATTTAGAGGAGAACCAATGCAGATCAATCCACAGATTTTCAGAGAGTACGATATCCGAGGAGTGGTTGATAAGGATCTGACACCTGAGATTGTCAGAAAACTGGGACAGGGATTTGGAACACATATGATCCATTCAGGTCGAAAGGAACTGGTGGTCGGCAGGGATGGAAGGCTCAGTTCAAAGGCCTTTTGCGATGTTTTGATCGAAGGCCTGCTCTCCACAGGATGTACCCTCGTCGATATCGGCCTCTGCCCAACACCGGTCTATTATTTTTCCCTCTTCAATCTGAAAAAAGATGGAGGAATGATGGTCACCGGAAGTCATAATCCCCCGGAGTTCAATGGATTTAAGGTTTCGGTTGGAAAAAGTACTATTTTTGGAGAGGAAATACAGAATCTAAGACGATTGATTGAAAGGGGAGAGTTCTCCACCGGCAGGGGGAACCTTTCTAAAGAAGAGAGCATCCATCCCTATCAACAATATATCAAGAAGAACATTCGCCTCGAAAAAAAGATGAGGGTGGCGATCGATGCAGGAAATGGAACCGCAGGGGTTGTGGCCGCACCGCTTCTCAGGGAATTAGGCTGTGAGGTAGAAGAACTCTATTGTGAAATCGATGGCCGATTTCCAAACCACTTCCCAGATCCCACCATCTCCGGGAATTTGAAAGATTTGACGGATCGGGTCAAGAAGACCTGTGCCGATGTAGGAATTGGTTATGACGGAGACGGGGATCGTATTGGCGTGGTGGATGATATGGGAAATATCATCTGGGGCGATCAATTGATGATCCTATTTTCCAGAGAGATATTAAAGTCTAAAAAGGGAGCCACTTTCGTTGGTGAGGTAAAATGTTCCCAGAATTTATTTAATGACATTGAGAAACATGGCGGAAAGGCGATCATGTGGAGAACGGGCCATTCCTTGATCAAGGAGAAGATGAGAGAAGAGAAGGCTGTTTTAGGCGGGGAGATGAGTGGGCATATCTTTTTTGCGGATCGATATTTCGGTTACGACGATGCCATCTATGCCTCCTGTCGTTTGATCGAACTCCTATCAAAAACCGATAAAAAATTATCCAAGCTTCTCGAAGATATTCCAAAAACTTTCATCACTCCAGAGATTCGAGTCGATTGTCCGGATGAGATCAAATTTAAAGTCGTGGAAAAGGTAAAAGAAGAATTGAGAAAAGACCATCCGGTCATCGATGTCGATGGGGTGAGAGCCCAGTTTGGAGATGGATGGGGGTTGGTGAGGGCTTCAAATACTCAACCGGCGCTGGTGCTCAGATTTGAGGCTTTGAGTGAAGGAAGATTAAATGAGATCAAACATCTCGTTGAGGAAATGGTCCGATCTGCTACTACCACCCTGATGGAGAAAAAATCTTAAATCCGAAGCACCTGCCTGCGGTAGGCAAGGATTTCGGATTTTAACTCCATTGTGCTGAAGTTAAGGAGAATATAAATTAATCTTTTTCAGGCGATCTTTCTTGGAATAATTCAGGGGCTGACGGAATTCCTGCCTATCAGTAGCTCTGGCCATCTCGTCTTTTTCCAATCGCTGTTCGGGATAGAAGAACCACAGCTCTTCTTCGACATCATGCTCCATTTAGGAACCCTCCTCGCGGTGGTGGTCTATTTCCGAACCGATATCTGGAAGATCATTCAAGGGTTAGACGCAATATTAAAAAGAGAAGAGAAAAACCTGGAGGGAATAAAACTCCTTTTCTGGATCATCCTCGCTACCCTTCCTACCGGACTCATGGGAGTCCTCTTGAAGGACTGGTTTGAATCCTTCTTCTCCAAACCCAGGATGGTGGGAGTCATGCTCCTTATCACAGGCCTGATGCTCTGGCTGACCCGCTGGACAAAAAAGGAGGGAAAAAACATTAAGGAAATGAAATGGGTCGATGCAATCCTCATTGGAACAGCTCAAGGATTGGCCATCATCCCCGGAATTTCCCGGTCTGGGGCGACCATATCTACAGGACTTTTTTGCGGTCTTGATCGGGAACCTTCTGGAAGGTTCTCTTTTCTCCTTTCCATCCCAGCGATCCTCGGGGCAACACTATTAGAATTTGGAAAAGTCAATCTTGAATCAAGTCTCTGGACGATCTTAATAGGCACTGCCACCGCCTTTGG
>JBFMAE010000308.1:0-6102 GCA_040756085.1 Thermodesulfobacteriota bacterium
GGGGACCATCTTTTTGCCAAATCGGTTTAGAAGCTTCACTCCATAAGCTGCCTGAAGTTGCTGAATCTGTTTTGTCACTGCAGGCTGGGTGATATAGAGGGCTTCGGCTGCGTTACTGAAGTTTCCGTATTTCACGGCATAATAAAAAGCTTTTAATTGATTGAAATTCATTTTTATAATTAAAAGTTATTGAAAATATAAAATTTATTACATTGATTAATATAGAACACCGATTTATAAAATTCAATACGATTTCTTCTCTTTAAAGATGTAACCCATTGGTTTCTAATGGAGACTCTGCTTAAACCATTAAGATGGAGGGATCAGAATGGGAAAGATAAGCATGGTGATGTTCGATCTTTCAGGGACGACCGTCTATGACGACACTGGCGTAAGAGATTGTCTTTATCAAGCGGCTCAAGAGTTTAAACTAAAGACGACTCCAGAGGAGATCCTCTATCATATGGGAACGAATAAAATTCACCTCTATCAGTTTCTTATTGCACGGGAGAGGGGAAAAAAGATCGAGATCGAAGATTTCGAAAGAATGAAGGACCCCGATACCTATGAACAGGCTAAGAGAGTCTTTGACCGGTACCAGGAAATCATGCTCGAGTATTACAGAAAGCAGTGCAAAGAAGTCTCCGGAGCTTCAGATACCTTCCGGTGGTGCCATCAACATGGGATCAAAGTGGCCACCGACACAGGATTTCATCGTCTCATCACCGATGCCATTATGGAAGGATTGGGATGGATCAGGAATGGGCTGGTTGATATTTCCGTAGATGTAGAGAATATACCAGGCCAGATAGGGAGACCCGCACCTTTTATGATCTTTTATGCAATGACCAAGCTCAATATCCAGAGCGTCCATGAAGTCATCAAAATCGGAGATACACCGGCAGATATGCTGGAAGGCCGCAATGCCGGATGTCGAGGAGTCATCGGTGTTCTCAGCGGTCCCCGCCCCGTGACGGATTGGGGAAGGTACTGGCATACCCATGTCATTCCCAGTGTGGCAGACCTTCCAGAGTTGATTGAAAAGGAATTCTTATAGAAAGGTGAAAGGAGAGAGGAATGGATCCTTTAAGAGTGGCAGAGAATGAGAAGAAATATGTCATCCACAGCTGGATGGCTCAGAAAGACTTCAAACCTTTCATCATCACGGGTGGTGAAGGGGCGGTGATCTGGGATGAGACCGGGAAAAGATATCTCGATTTTTCATCTCAGCTTTTCAATGTCAATGCAGGACATCAACATCCAAAGGTCATTGCTGCCATTCATGAGCAGATCGAGAAGCTCTGCTATATTGGCCCTGGACCATCCAATGAGACACGGGCTGAACTATGCTGGATTTTAGCAGAAATTACCCCTGGCGATCTCACCAAGACTTTTCTCTCCTCAGGAGGAGGAACCGCCAATGAGAATGCGATCAAGATCGCAAAAGCCTTTACAGGAAAACAGAAGATCATTTCGAGGTGGCGGTCTTATCACGGAGCCACGTATGGTGCTATGTCCATTACAGGAGACCCGCGAAGGCTACCCAATGAGCCGGGCATTCCCGGGATCGTCCGCATCTGGGATCCTTTCTGTTATCGGTGTTTCTTTGATAAAACCTATCCCCAGTGTAATGTTTTTTGTGCCAATCAGATCCGAGAAGTGATAGAGGTCGAAGGACCGAAGACGATTGCAGGAATCATTGTAGAACCCATCACTGGAAGCAACTGCCGGATCATCCCTCCCGATGGCTATATGCAGAAACTCCGACGGATCTGTGATGAGTATAAGATTCTTCTGATCACAGATGAAGTGATGACAGGTTTTGGGAGGACAGGGAAGATGTTTGCCTGTGAGCACTGGAATGTTGTTCCGGATATTATGACTCTTGCCAAGGGGATCAACAATGCTGCCCTTCCCCTTGGAGCCACGGTCGTCAGAAAAGAGATCGCAGACTTTATGGACGACCATATGTTCTATGGCGGATTGACCCAGTTTGGAAACCCCACTTCATGCGCGGCAGCCATTGCGGCGATCAGGGTTTACCAGGAGGAAGGACTTATTGAGAACTCCAGGGTTCTGGGAATAAAGCTACTTGGGGAGCTGGAGAAGATGAAACAGAAGCATCCAAGTATTGGGGATGTGCGAGGATTGGGGCTTTTTGCAGCCATTGAGTTTGTCAAGGATCGGAAGACCCGTGAGCCTATCGTTCCATGGACCGTCGAGAACTATGAGAAGAAAAATCCTCTTATGGCTTCAGTATTAGCCCAATTAAAGACAGACGGAGTCACAGGATATTCACGATGGAATATCCTCTTCATTGCACCGCCCCTCTGCATTACAGAGGAACAGTTGATGGAAGGGTTATCCAAGATTGATAGGGCTGTCAACATCGTGAATGAGGCCATTTCAAAGTAAAACTTTAACAGGCCCATAGCCCTGCCTGCCTTTAAGAGGTAGGTGGTAGAGGATTATTTTGAAGGGGCTAGTCGATCTCTCCTTTCGTCTATTTCCAGCGGGTTCTTTTGGAGAATTCAACCTGCCTAAGGAAATCTCTACAGTTTTATCCCATGGCAAAGGGTCAAGGGTATACGATGTATTTGGAAAAGAGTTTATTGATCTCACCCTCTCCTGGGGATCGGTGATTCTTGGCCATGCCCATCCTGCTATCATCGAGGCGGTTAGAAAGCAGATTGAAAAGGGCTCCAGTTTTTCCTATGTGAATGAGCCTGCACTGGAATTGGCTCAGGAGATGGTGCGAGCCATACCCTGCGCTGAGAAGATCCGCTTTGCTGCTTCGGGGACAGAGGCAACCTTTTACGCGCTTCGATTTGCCAAGGCCTACACCGGAAGGACAAAGGTTTTAAAATTTGAGGGTTCCTATCATGGAGCCCATGATGTGGGAGTCCTCAGCCTCTTTCCAAAAAGACTATTCCCCTTTCCCACTCCTGAACCTACTTCTGCTGGCATCTCCAAACAAATTCAAGATGAGGTTCTGATCGCTCCTTATAATGATTTGGAGATGACCCGTAAGATCATCGATCAGTATGGTGATGAATTGGCCTGTGTCATTATGGAGCCTTTGCAGAGATGCACTCCACCCCTCAAAGGATTTTTAGAAGGCATCCGGCAGATTACGAGGGAGAAGAAGATCCTTCTCATCTTCGATGAGGTGGTCACAGGATTCCGTCTTGCTTATGGAGGGGCACAGGAGTATTATGGAGTGGTGCCAGACCTTGCGGCTTTTGGGAAGGCCTTGGGAGGAGGATATCCCATCGGTGCGATCTGCGGAAGGGAGGATGTTCTCGATCTCTGTATTGAAGCGAACTTAGGAGAGGAGAGATATGTCTGGTTTGCTTCCACCTTAGCTGGAAATCCAGTTTCTGCCACTGCCAGTTTGGCCACCCTGAGGGAGCTAAAAAAATTAGGGGTTTATGAACGGCTTCATTGCCTTGGACGAATATTGAGAGAAGGGTACCAGGTCCTCTTTCAGGAGATGGGTATTGCAGGTCAAGTATTGGGAGATGGTCCTCTCTGTCAGGTTCTCTTTACGGAAAGGCCAGTTGTCGATTACCGGACTGCCTTCAGCGCTGACCGTGAAAAGGGCAGACAGTTTGTTTTGGGTCTGTTTCAAAACGGGATCTTTTTAAACCCAATGGGGACAAAGATGTATCTCTCCTTGGCCCATACCGATAAAGATATTGAGAAGATTCTCGAAATCAGCCAGGAGGTTCTTAAGGAAATATTTTAGGGAGGAGAAGGGGAGATGGTATTTAGCTTCTTCAAAAAGAGAAGGCCCTTTGCTGGGGGTGAGAGTCCGTTCTTTGAATTTCTTGCCCGTCAGTCTGAAAAGACACTGGAAGGGCTGGAGGCCCTCTGGAATTATGTGGAGCATGGAACAAAAGAGAACGCCAATCTTGTTCGAAAGATCGAACGGGAAGCAGATGAGCTGAGACGGATTCTGATCCAAGAGCTCGACCAGACCTTCGTCACCCCTCTGGATAGAGAGGATATCTATGCCCTCTCTCGGGCCATTGACGATGTGGTCGACTATGCCAATACCACGGTGGATGAAATGGAGATCTATGAGGTCCAAGGGAACGAGCATATCAAGGAGATGGTCAACATTCTTCGTAAATCTGCGAGGGAGTTAAATGATGCGGTTAAGATTTTGAAAAACTATCCCAAGATCGCCTCCGAGCATGCGGTGGAGGCGAAATCTTATGAAAATCAGATGGAGAAGGCTTACCATGTGGCCCTGGCCGATCTCTTCAAAGGGAAGGATACGGTCTACATGCTCAAGATGCGGGAGATTTACCGTCACCTCAGCAATGCGGCCGACCGGGGAGATGAGGCAGCCAACATCATTTCGAGCATCGTGATGAAACATGTGTAAACTACATTTGATGCGGTATGGTTCATAGTTTGGAGTGATTAGTTCGAAGTGAGGAAGGGGGACCCTATGAAGAATGAAAAGATCAACCCTTATGAGGTGGCAAAGAAACAGGTGGATATTGCCGCAAAATATCTCCATTATGATCAAGGAGTGATGGAGAAGCTTAAGGTGACCAAGAGGGAGATGATTGTCCACTTCCCTGTGAAGATGGATGATGGGACAGTCAGAATCTTTACAGGATACCGGGTTCAACACAATATCGGAAGGGGACCAGCCAAAGGAGGGATCCGTTACCACCCTGATGTCGATCTCGATGAGATCAGGGCCTTGGCCATGTGGATGACCTGGAAGTCAGCGGTGGTCAATATTCCCTTTGGAGGGGCCAAAGGGGGGATTCAGTGCAATCCAAAGGAGATGTCCCTCCGGGAAATAGAGAATATGACGCGGAGATTTACCTGGGAAATCTCTCTGATGATCGGTCCGGAACAGGATATCCCTGCTCCAGATGTCTATACCAATCCTCAGGTTATGGCCTGGATCATGGATACTTATAGCATTTTAAAAGGATACTCTGTCCCGGGTGTGGTCACAGGTAAACCCATTGAGTTAGGGGGGTCGCTGGGGAGGTTTGAAGCCACAGGCCGCGGGGTGGTGATCACTGTTCTGGAGGCCCTTGAGTATCTGAATAAACCGGTGGAGGGCGTAACCGTGGCCATTCAGGGCTCGGGGAATGTCGGCGGGATTGCCGCTCAATATTTTGACCGAGCAGGTGCAAAAGTGATTGCCATCAGTGATTCTAAGGGAGGGATCTACAATCGAAATGGTTTGAATGTGAAAGAAATATTAGATTGTAAGAGGAGATATTCCTGCGTCATCACTTCGGAGACGAAGGAAGGTGAAGCCATCACCAATGAAGAGCTCTTAGAGCTGGATTGTGATATCCTGGTTCCATCTGCCCTGGAAAATCAGATCACCGAGAAGAATGCCCCAATGATCAAGGCCAGGATCATCGCTGAGGGAGCCAATGGTCCCACGACCCCGGAGGCGGATGAGATTCTAAATGACAAGGGGGTATTTATTGTCCCTGATATTCTGGCCAATGCCGGAGGGGTGACGGTCTCCTATTTTGAATGGGTTCAGAACCTTCAAGAACTGATCTGGAGCGAAGAGGAAGTGTCGGAGAGATTGACTAAAATCATGCAAAGGAGTTTCAGGGAGGTTCTGGAGATTTCCCTGTCCAAGAAGATACCCATGAGGACAGCCGCCCTGGTCCTTGGAATTGGAAGGGTGGCTGAGGCGCAGAGGCTGCGAGGTATCTACCCTTAATCCAAATCCATCAGGATCTCTTTAAATTTCTCAGGAATTTGGATAGAACTCAAGCAAGAAGGGAGGTGATTAAAGAGGGATTACAGAAAACGATATTTAAAATTTGAAAGGAGGGAAAATTTATGAAAAAGATTCTAATCGGTCTTCTATTGGTTTTTCTCTTTATGGGAGTAACATTCGTCAAGGAAGCTTCGGCCCAAAAAGAGAAGTTGGCGCCTTTTATCACAATCTATGAGGGCTCAGGTTCTGTAGAGATAGCGGGAAAGGTTGCAAAGTTCATTCAAGAGAAACTGGGCGTAGAAATCCGATTCACCTCCGAATCCCATGGAGTCATCCACTCCAGGATCAAGGCTGAAGATCCAAATTTTACCGGGGATATGGGC
>JBFMAE010000309.1:0-22305 GCA_040756085.1 Thermodesulfobacteriota bacterium
CGTCTCCTTATCCCTCTCATTGGCCAAAGGCATGATGATATGGTTATAGACCTGTACGATCGCATTTCCATGACCGAATCGCTTCATACCCTCCCGATCTGCCTCGATGATCTTCTGATAGAGAAGAGGAAATTTATCTTGTAGCCAGGAAAGCAGAGTGGGACCGAAATTGAAACTGATGGAGGAGTAGTTACTTACGATATCGAGGATCTTTCCTTTGCCATCGATCATCCTCGCATGGGCATTGGGCCGGTAGCATTCGGAGGTGATCCGCTCATTCCAGTCATGAAACGGGTGCGCACTTTCCTCGGTCTCAATGGCTTCCAGCCAGGGATTCTCCCGGGGCGGCTGATAGAAATGGCCGTGAATGGCGATAAATGCGTCTTTCATCTTTTAGAAACGGAAAATGGGAATGACCATTATCCTATTTCTCCTGTTTGGACCCGTAAATCCTTTTCTTGATCTGGCCAATTTCTTTCGTGACGGGGATCTCCTTGGGACAGACCTCGGTGCACTTCCATAGGGTCTGGCAACCCCACGCCCCATCCTTGTGATCCAACAGAACGATCCTCTCCTCTGAGGCCTCATCCCTGGAATCGAAGAGATATCGAAAGGCCCGGACAAGGGCAGCAGGTCCAACATAACCCTCCGTCTCTTTTTTCTGATTGACGGGACAGGAGGCTGTGCAGCAGGCGCAGAGGATGCAACGAATGGCCTCCTGAAACTGGTGCTGCTCCTCCGGCGACTGGAGGCGTTCGCCATCGGGTGAAGGGGCCTTTGTGATCAGATAAGGTTTGATCGAATGATACTTCTCAAAAAACGGGGCAAGGTCCACAACCAGGTCTTTGATGACCTTAAAGACCGGAAGGGGTTCGATCAGGATTTCCTTCTTAAAGTCCGTGACCAATTTTTGACAGGCAAGGCCGCAGATGTCGTTGATCCGCATCCCGTCCGATCCACAGACCCCATGACCACAAGACATCCGAAAGGATAAGGTCGGGTCCTGCTCCCACCGGATCCGGTTGAGGCAATCGAGGAGCCGATCCATCGGGTCAGCCTCGACTTCGAAATTCTGATAGTAAGGCTTCTCATCTTTCTTCGGGTCAAAACGGAATATCTTCAGTTTGACGAGCATTGAAATCTCTCGCTTCAAGGCTATCAGACAATCAGGGCACCAGGGTGTGATTATCAGAATATCAGATTGAAGCATTTCAATCTTCCTGACAACCTGATCTCCAGGTATCCTCCCTCCTGATTACCTGATCACCTTTTCTAATAGACCCTCGCTTCGGGTTGGAATCGTGTGATCTTCACCGGCTTATATCTTACCTCCGGACCTTTCGGGGTTTGAAAAACAAGAGTATGTTTTAAAAAATATCGATCCGCCCGTGCAGGGAAATCTTCCCGAAAGTGAGCCCCCCGGCTTTCTCTCCGATGGAGGGCGCTTAAAAGGATCGCCTCTGAAAGATCGAGTTGATGACCCAATTCAATCGCCTCCATCAATTCAAAATTGAAAGCCCTCCCCTTATTCTTGATCTCGACATCTTTGTAACCCTCCTTCAGGGATTGAATCTCCTCGATCCCCCTCTTCAGGCCTTCCTCGTTTCGAAATACCGAACCCACCTCCATCATGAGAGACTGCATCTTTTGTCGGATCCCGTCGATCTTTTCTCTCCCCTTTTGGTTCAATAGCCCTGCGATTCTCTCCTCCGCTGCTCTCAGTGGGTCGTTTGAGATTGTGCCATGCTCATATTTTGACACCATTCCCTTCATGGCCAATCCGCTTCTCCTTCCGAAGACGAGTAAATCGAGCAGGGAATTGCAACCGAGCCGGTTGGCACCGTGGACCGATACACAGGCACACTCTCCTGCCGCATATAGCCCGCGGACGATCGAACCCTTCTCATCCTTCAGGACCCTTCCATCCATATCCGCAGGGATACCTCCCATGATATAGTGGCAGGTGGGTTGAACGGGAATGGGCTCATAGATTGGGTCGATGCCCAAGTAGATCCTCACAAAAGAGGTGATCTCCCGGAGTCTCTCCAGAATCTTCTCCTCTCCGAGGTGTGTGAGGTCGAGATGGACATAATCCTTCCGAGCGATCCCCCTCCCCTCTCGAATCTCAGTGAGAATGGCCCGGGAGACGACATCCCTTGCCGCCAGGTCTTTAACGGTGGGAGCATATCGTTCCATAAATCGTTCCCCCAACCGGTTCCGCAAAAAACCGCCTTCTCCTCTCGCCGCTTCGCTCACCAGGATCCCCAGAGGGTAAAGTCCTGTGGGATGAAATTGGATGAACTCCATATCCTCCAGAGGGATGCCCGATCGATAGGCCAGATTAAGACCATCTCCTGTAGAAGCAAAACCATTGGAAGTCGTCTTATAAATCTTTCCGCAGCCTCCCGTGGCTAAAAGAACAGCCTTGGCTTCGAGGAGGTGGAGTTCTCCTGAGGCGAGATCGTAGGTCACCACTCCGGCGCATCTTCCCTCATCAAAAATGAGGGAGAGGACATAATTCTCTGAATAGAATTTCACCTGATGGCGAAGACACTGGTCGTAGAGGATATCGAGAACAACCCTCCCTGTCCGGTCCGCAGCATAACAGGCCCTCTTCACAGGTTTTTTTCCATAATTCCGGGTGTGGCCGCCAAAGTTACGCTGGGCGATCTTCCCTTCTGCCGTACGGCTGAATGGAACGCCCATATGCTCGAGTTCATAAATCACACGGGGAGCGTCCTTGACCATGATCTCAACGGCGTCCTGATCGCTGAGGTAATCGCTTCCCTTGACGGTATCGAAGAGATGCCATTCCCAGTGATCTTCTTCCTCATTTCCAATGGAAGCGCTAATCCCTCCCTGAGCTGCACTGGAATGGGAGCGTGTGGGAAAGACTTTGCTTACCACGGCCACATCTGCCTGGCCGATACACTCCACAGCTGCTCTCAGCCCCGCCAGCCCTGCTCCGATGACGATGATATCATGGGTGAAGTTCATGATGAACCCATCATTTTTGAGATAAGGTTAAAAGCAGATGTATATGCCACAGTGACCAAAGTGGGCTAAAATGTCGAGTGGACTAAATTAACTTTAGGCATTTTAATCACTTGAAACTTTGGGCACTCATACGGGCATGATTGAGCAATCCTCCAGCGAGCAGGATCTCGATTTCCCGGTGGTTGAGCCCATGTGAAACCTCAAAGACTCTCTGCTTCGTAACATTCTCAATGGTGAGAGACCCATTGCTTTTAAGGATATCCCGAATGTCCGTGATCCGGAGTTGGTCTCCCTGTTGAATCTTTTCGAACTCTTCTTGATCGTTAAATGTCAGAGGAAGGATTCCAAAATTGATCAGATTGGAACGGTGGATGCGGGCATACGATTTTGTCAGAATAGCTTTGATTCCGATGTACATGGGGGCCAAGGCAGCATGCTCGCGGCTGGAACCCTGTCCATAATTTTCTCCCCCCACCACAAATCCACCACCCAGTTGCCTTGCCCTCTTTGCAAAATCAGGATCTACCCTCTCGAAGAGGTGCTTCGAAATTGCAGGAATATTGGATCGGAGAGGAAGAACCCTGGCTCCGGCAGGAAGGATATGATCGGTCGTAATATTGTCTCCCACTTTCAAAATGACCGAACCCTCCATCACCTCCTCGAGGGGGCCCCGTATGGGAAGGGGCTGGATGTTAGGGCCTCGCTCGATCACTATCTCTCCTGGCTTTGAAGAAGGAGGAAGAATGAAACTGTCATCGATTAAGAACTCTTTGGGCATGGGAATGCGGGGCGGTTTTGGACCCAGTGTTCGCGGGTCTGTGATCGATCCCCGCAATGCACAGGCCGAAGCCACATAGGGGCTGGCCAGATAAACCTGATCCTGTGGAGTCCCGCTCCTCCCTAAGAAATTCCGGTTCATCGTCCGAATGGAGATTGCCTGAGTGGGCGGTGCTTGGCCCATCCCGATGCAGGGACCGCAGGCCGATTCCAGAATGCGGGCTCCCGCACTGATGAGATCGGATAAGGCCCCGTTTCGCGAAATCATCTCAAAGACCTGCTTCGATCCCGGGGTGATGGTGAGACTGACCTCCGGATGGACCTTCTTCCCCTTCAGAATTCTTGCCACACTCACCAAATCCATGTACGAGGAATTGTTACAACTCCCGATGCAGACCTGCCTGACCTCTTTTCCAGCCACTTCGCTCACCGGGCAGACGCGATCCGGGCTGGAGGGCTGAGCGATCAGAGGTTCTAACTTGCGGAGATCGATCTCAATCACCCGATCATATTCTGCATCCGAATCAGGCTGAAGGGGAATCCAATCCTTCTCCCTTCTCTGAGCCCTTAAAAATTCAAGAGCTCTTCGATCACTTGGGAAGATCGTGGTGGTGGCACCCAGCTCTGCTCCCAGATTGGCGATTGTAGCTCTTTCGGGAACAGAGAGCGTCTCTACCCCTGGCCCTCCGAATTCGAAAATCTTCCCCACTCCACCCTTCACGGTCAAACGCCTGAGCAGTTCCAGGATGATATCCTTGGAAGCCACCCAGGGAGGCAGTCTTCCCTTCAACCTCACCAGAACGATCTCCGGCATCTTGAGATAGTAAGGCCCTCCACCCATGGCAATGGCCACATCTAGCCCTCCTGCGCCAATGGCGATCATTCCCATGGCGCCCGCATTTGGGGTGTGACTGTCAGCACCGAGGAGGGTCTCTCCGGGCTTTGCAAATCGTTCCAAATGGATCTGGTGGCAGATACCGTTACCGGGTCTGGAAAAGTAGATTCCATACTTTGCTGAAAAAGTCTGTAGAAAAAAGTGATCATCGGCGTTCTCAAATCCTGTTTGGAGCATATTGTGGTCAACATAACTAATCGAGAATTTGGTTCTAACCCTTTTGATTCCTAAAGCCTCGAATTGAAGGTAAGCCATTGTCCCGGTGGCATCTTGAGTAAGGGTCTGGTCAATGGCAATGGCAATTTCCTCCCTGCGTTCCAACCTCCCGCTGATCCAATGCGTCTCAAAAATTTTTTGAACCAGATTTTTCCCCATCGTTTTCCTTTCCCCTCTACTGTCTAAAAAATCATAATCGATGATTCTCCGATTTGTCAACGAAATCTCCCTCGTTATTCAGCTAATGGAATTGAGGTCAGCACCCCCACCGCGCCGTCGCCAAAGCGGCTATGGCGCGTCGGCTACCTCACCCTCACCCATCCAGGAGACTGTGTCGTAATGGCGGGGGAGGGATAGAGAGCCAACTTCGGAAGCTTTAGAATTGCGGTTCTTTGAAAGTTATGGGTAACAGTCCAGATGGTTGAGTATGATATTTGTATGGTAAACAAGAGTACGAATTCATTCGGTAAAAGGTCCAGCCCTGCCTTCGCCGAAGCGCCTGCCCGCCGCACGAGGCTTCGGCAGGCGGGGCTTCGCGCAGGCAGGTCTAAAGCTCCCTTAGCCGCCTCTCTATCCCTTGGCCGATTTCTGTACCCCCAAAGGATGGGCTTTTATTTTCTGCCCACCTTCTATAGCGACACAGTCTCCAGGGGGAGGGGATTCAAATTCCTCTCTCTTGTCCGATAGAAAATTTCAATACTCCTCGACTTTATTATCATAATAATCAATTTGACATATTGGTTTTATCAATATAAATTTCTGTACCAATTTTCCATGGGGATTCGACACCCTTGCCTTCGCCTGCCTGGAGTAGGCGGAGTCTCAAACGACAAAAATGGAGGGATGAAACATGCCAAAAATGACTCATTTTTTTGCAACCCGTTGGGGGATTATATCAGCAGGAGCTTTTGTAGGAGTCTTTGCTCCCATTTTGCAAAAATTAGGTAACCCAGGCAATATGGGAATCTGTGTCGCCTGTATGGAGAGGGATATTGCAGGAGCTCTCGGTCTTCATCGGGCAGCGGTGGTTCAATATATCAGGCCGGAGATCATCGGGTTCGTCCTGGGAGCATTGATCGCCGCCCTTCTTTTCAGAGAATTTAAACCAAGGGGAGGGTCTTCTCCCATTATCCGCTTCTTTTTAGGATTCTTCGCCATGGTCGGGGCACTGGTTTTTCTGGGATGCCCCTGGAGGGCTTTGCTCCGGCTGGCCGGAGGAGATGGGAATGCGATACTTGGGCTGGCCGGTCTTACGGTTGGAATCTGGATCGGCGTGCTTTTTCTCAAATCGGGTTATACCCTCGGCCGGTCGCAAAAGGAGATGAAGTTTGCGGGATGGGTTTTTCCGATGGCCATGGTGGCCCTTCTTGCTTTTCTTCTCTTTGCCCCCCAGTTTGGGAGAACACCTGAGGGAACGCCCACCGGTCCCATCTTCTTCAGCCAGAAGGGTCCTGGTTTTCAGCATGCTCCCATCCTCTTCTCTCTTTTGATTGGCCTCTGTGTCGGGTTCTTAGCCCAACGAACCAGACTCTGTACCATGGGAGCGATCCGGGATGTGATCTTAATCAGAAATACTCACCTGCTGAGTGGCATCCTGGGGATACTGATTACTGCCTTTATCATGAATCTGTTTTTAGGTCAATTTAAAGCAGGGTTTTCAAATCAACCCATTGCCCACACCCATCATTTCTGGAATTTTGCAGGAATGGTCCTCGCCGGATTGGCCTTCATCTTGGCCGGAGGCTGCCCTGGAAGGCAACTTTTCCTCTCCGGTGAAGGGGATGGCGATGCAGCCATCTTTGCCACAGGAATGATCATTGGAGCAGGTTTTGCCCATAATTTCTCACTGGCCTCCTCTCCTGTAGGTCCTGGGCCTTTCGGTCCGATCAGTGTTATCATCGGCTTGATCTTCTGTATCATCGTGGGATTTGGGATGAGGGAAAAAATGGTTTAAGAAAGGAGAAGACATATGTCAGATATCATTGATGCCAGAGGATTGTCCTGTCCACAACCTGTCATTCTGGCTAACAAAAAGATCCAGGAGATGGGAAAGGGGATATTTGAAGTCCTCGTCGATACGGATACGTCTAGAGAAAATGTTTCTCGATTGGCTTCAGAGAAGGGATGGCAGGTCGAAGTGAAAAAAGAAGATGAGGATTATTGCCTTATATTGAGGAAGGACTAACATAATTTTCATCCAATGCAGGGATAAGGAGGTATTCTATATGAGAAATCATTCAAACCCCACTATCGCCATAAGTAATCGAATTTTTTCTTCGACTCAAGATCTGATCGATTACGCTTTTGAAAATAATTTATGGGCTATTGATTATTCATTTCCCTTTGATACCCAAAATTTCTTGGATTTGAGGAAAGAAGTAGTATTTATAGAGAAAATCGCTGAAATGGGCTTTGAAATCAGGTTTCACTGCCCTTTTAAATCTATAGAAATTGCCCATACGGACAAAGATTTTGCAAATTACTCCTTACAAATTTTAAATGCATGTGTGGATATAGCCGTTGAATTTGGCGTAAGATTTTTGACAACTCATATTGGGTTAGGATTCAAGTCTGCAAATGAATTAGATTATGAGACTTCCTTAAAAAATTTATCATCACTTGTAAATTATGGAGAAAGGGGGGAAATAACTGTTTGTTTAGAAAATTTGACATCGGGATGGACCAATAATCCCCATTCTTTTCTTGAGCTAATCGAAAAAACTGGAGCAAGCGTTACATTTGATTTAGGACATTCAAATTCAAGTCCGTGGTTTATCGAAAACGAAGGGGGAAGTGTTGAATTCTTAAGATCGATCGCTTCCTATATCGTCAATGCTCACATATACGAAAAAGAAGAGATTGACGAATTAACAGGTCAACCATATCATGTGCCTCCTCACGACTTAGATTCCATCAGACCTCTGCTATTAGCACTAATTGATACTAAATGTGATTGGTGGCTTATTGAACTTAAAATCCAAGATCAGGTAGACCATACGCTATCCTTACTTCGATCATTTTTAGATGAAAAATGACTTTGGGACTATCAGCAAATTTTTAGGAGTATATAGAAATGATCGTTGTAAAAAATCTTAATAAAACTTTTATCTCTAAAGGTGAAAAAAAGATTGATGCACTGAGAGATATTAATTTCCATGTAAAAGAGGGGGAATTTGTTGCATTCGTTGGACCGAGTGGATGCGGGAAGACAACTCTTCTTCGCATCTTAGCTGGACTTTTGAAACAAGATTCAGGGAAAGTATGGATCAATAATATATCAAATGATGGAACAAATAGTTCAATAGGCTATATCTCTCAGGCAGATTCTTTATTGCCATGGCGAAATGTAATGAGAAATGTAGAATTGGGATTAGAATTGAGAGGTATTGATCCCGGTGAGAGAAAGAAAATTGTTCAAAAAATAATTGAGCGAGTTGGACTAAGAGGTTTTGAAAAAAGTTATCCCTTTGAACTCTCTGGAGGCATGAAAAAGCGTGTCCTTTTTATCAGAGCCTTAGCCTATGACCCATCAATAATTTTTATGGATGAACCTTTCGGAGCCTTAGATGTTCAAACGAGAGACCTGCTTGTGGATGATATCCTCCCGATTTGGGAGGAAATGAAGAAGACGGTCGTTCTGGTTACTCACGATTTACATGAGGCGATCGTTCTTTCTGATCGTGTTTTTCTTTTGACCGCAAGGCCTGGGACAATAAAAAGTGAATACATTATTGATCTTCCAAGGCCCCGGTCTACAGAGATAAGGCTAACTCAAGATTTCACCAAAATTCTTAAAGAAATTTGGAATGATTTAAGCACTGAAGTCAAAAAAACTTGGGGGGATTTCAATTGAAAATGATTAGGTTAAAACCAGAACTTAAAATATTGGTGCTAAGAGTATTGATATTATCGCTCTTCTTTCTAAGTTGGGAGATAGGTGGACGGTCCGGAGTCCTCGACCCATTCTTTTTTAGCAGACCATCAGATATTGCAAAGGATTTATATGGATTATTTTTTTCAGGGAAGATTTACCCCCACTTGGCTATGACCATGAAAGAGATGATGACAGGCCTTCTATTGGGATTATTATCAGGAATTTTTGTTGGTATTTTGCTGGGAAAATCTGAAACTTTTGCAAGGGCATTGGATCCAATTGTAATAGGAATATATGCCATACCCAAAATTGCGATCGCCCCTTTGTTCATTCTATGGTTTGGTTTGGGAATAATGGCAAAGATTGTCATCGCCTGGGTTGTAACTTTTTTTCTAATCTTCTTCAACACCTATGCAGGAATGAAAAATGTGAATCAAGACATTATCGATGCCGTCAGGACAATGGGAGCTAATGAATTTAAATTAATGCTGAAGGTTTCACTTCCTTCTTGTATCCCTTGGATATTAGTTGGGCTAAGGGCGAGTTTGGGAAGCGCTTTAGTTGCTGCTATCGTAGGCGAGTTTATTGCCTCAGACACGGGTCTTGGATATTTGATTTTGGAAGGATCAAATCTTTTCAGAACTTCAAGAGTCTTATCGGTAGTTCTGATTCTATCGGCAATTGTCGTAACTTTAGATTCGGCCTTAAGGCTATTGGAAACCCATTTTTTAAGATGGAGGCCACGAGTTCAAGATTATAAAGGATAAAACGGATAGAAAGGGAGGTAACTTAAATGAAAAAAAGAAGGGCTATTATATTGTCGATTATAATTTTAGGGTTTTTAGTAATTTCAGAAGTTTGTATGGGTGACGAAGGGAAACCACAAAAACCTGAAAAAGTTAACCTTATATATGTAGAGCCTGGGCGTTATTTGATTAAGCTCCCTGTAATCTTAGCTGAAGCAAAGGGCTTTTTTAAGGAAGAGGGTTTGAATGTGGATGTCAAGATAGCCCCAGGCCAAAGAGTATATGAAGCATTGCTGGCTGGTCACTCTGATTTTATATGCGTATCTTATGGTTCCATGATGAAGATCAACCAGCAAGGCAAGAAAGTAATATCAGTTTGCAATATAACGAAAAGTTGCCTTTTTCATCTTGTCGCCCATTCAGATATTAAGACGATAGAAGATTTAAAGGGAAAGAGGATTGGTGTTCCAAAGGTTGGCGAAGAGGTAACGGCTGTAATTAGATCTGCTCTGAAAAGAAAAGGATTAGATCCAGATAAAGATGTGAAATGGTTAGCTGTAGGAATTGAGGCTACAATGATTGCGGCAATGAAAAATCGTAATGTGGATGCGGTAGGGGCTGTGGGAGAATGGAGAGATCATTTGATGAGAGCCATACCAGAAACTCATGTCCTGATAGATTATCCAAGGGAGTTAGCCCTAAGAGAATATTTGGGCGCTTCCACTTATCCTCTCGCTCACGTTCAAATCACCTCTGATTTTATAAAAAGGCATCCTGAGACAACCCAAAGGATTGTTAATGGTGTTATGAAATCACTACATTTCATCAACACCCATACTCCTGAAGAATGCATTGATGTGGTGAAAGATAAATACTGGGCAGATGCAGATCGAAATGTTTTGGTAAGCTACCTAACCAATATTAAAGGGGCCTTCAGCCGTGATGGAATTACAAAAAAAGAAGGTTATGATGTGGTTGTAAGAGTAAACCATGAAGCCGGGTTACTGGATTTACCGGCTCCTCCCTTTGAGGAGATTACAAATTTTAGGTTTATTAAGAATGCAAGTAAATGAGGAGTTTTATATGAAAGAGATTGATTGCAGGGGATTAGCGTGTCCGCAGCCGGTGATTACAACCAAGAATGCATTGGAAGAAATAGAGCAGGGAGAGTTCATCCTCATTGTAGATAATCCATCGGCCAGGGACAATGTGGAACGATTTGCCCAGAGCCAGGGGGCAAGGGTGACTATAAAGAAGAAAGAGAATGACTTTTATCTCCATATCGAGAAAAGGAGTATGAGCGATCGGGCCGAAACCCCTCAAAAAGCTGAGAAGGTGGTCGTCTATATTAACTCTAATCTTCTTGGAGTTGGGGAGGAGGCCTTGGGCTCCATCTTGATGAGATCGTTCCTGAAGACCCTGCTCGATCTGGAGACAAAACCATTCCGATTGATCTTCATCAATTCCGGGGTACGTTTGACCACCGAAGGTTCCGAGGTCCTCGAGACTCTAAAAACCATGGACGAAAAAGGGGTGGAAATCCTCTCCTGCGGGACATGTTTAGACTTTTACGGCCTTAAAGAAAAACTAAAGGTCGGGATTATTTCCAATATGTATGATATCGCTCAGTCTTTACTTGAAGCAGATCGATTGATCAAGACATGAAACGAAATTGACAGTGAAATAGGATGCAGATAAAATTTAAAGAAATTGGTGATTTTTCTAAAAAGATAGGTTGAAAGACATGATCTACTTAGACAATGCGGCCACCTCCTGGCCAAAGCCTCCACAGGTCAAAGAGGCCATGGTGAAATTTATGGAAGAGGTTGGAGCCAATCCTGGCCGGTCGGGCCATCTCCTCTCGATTGAAGCCGCAAGAATCTTATATGAAACCAGAGAGGCCCTCGCCACACTGTTCCATGTAAAAGACCCATCGAGAATTGTCTTCACCCTCAATGCAACCGAATCCCTCAACTTAGCCTTAAAGGGTTTACTCAAACCCGGGGACCACATCATCACAAGCAGTATGGAGCACAATTCAGTGATGAGACCCCTCAGAGATTTGGAGAAGAAGGGAATCGCATTGAGCATCCTCCCCTGCTCTAAAGAAGGCATGCTTGATCCGCATGAAGTGGAAAAACAGATCCGGTCCAATACCAGAATGGTTGTTCTCAACCACGCTTCGAATGTGGCAGGGACTCTTCTTCCAATCAAGGAAGTGGGGCGGATTACGAGAACATACAATCTCCTTTTTCTGGTTGACGCCGCCCAGACCGCTGGAGCTTATTCCATTGATGTGGAAAGGGATGGGATCGATCTCTTAGCCTTTACCGGACACAAGAGCCTATACGGACCCCAGGGGACAGGAGGACTGGCCATCGGTGAACGTTTGGATGAGAAGGAGATGATCCCCCTCAAACAGGGTGGGACAGGAAGCCGGTCCGAATTTGAGCAGCAGCCAGACTTCCTACCAGATCGCTTCGAAAGCGGGACACCCAATGGCGTTGGGATTTCCGGGCTTCTCGCCGGCATTCGATTTGTCCAGGAAAAGGGGGTGGAACAAATCTGTCAACATGAGAGCAATTTAATGCAAAAAGTGATCAAGGGCCTTAAAGAAATTTCTCAGGTGAAACTCTACGGTCCTGAAAACAGGGAAAACAGAATCGCCGTTCTCTCCTTTAATCTCGCACAACGTTCTCCATCGGAGGTAGCTCTCCATTTAGAAAGGGAATTCGGTATCCTTTGCCGGCCAGGGCTTCACTGTGCCCCTGCCGCCCATCGCACCATCGGGACGTTTCCAGATGGAACCGTTCGATTTGGCTTGAGCGCCTTAAGCACTGAAACCGAAATCGAAGCCGCCATCGAAGCCGTCTCTTCCATCGCTCAACAAAAATAATCTTCAATCCCTATCTTCGGACCATATCAAAGAGAGTGGCTAAACAGAGGATGATGCTGATCATCCCGTTTACCGTAAAAAAGGAAAGGTTTATTTTGGAAAGATCTTTGGGAGAGACCATGGCATGTTCCAGAAAGAGAAGGCCAAAGACCACAGCTACGCCGTAAAAGTAAACCGATCCCATTCCTCCAGAAATCCCCGTCAGAATAAAGAAAACGAGGGCAATAAGATGGAAGAATGCTGCGATTCGAAGTGCCTTTTTAATGCCAAAAGAACGGGGGATGGAGAAGAGGTTAGCTTTTCGATCAAATTCCTCATCGAGACAGGCATAGAGGATATCGAACCCTGTCACCCAGAACATCGTTCCCAGACCTAACAGAAGAGGCAAGATCTCAATTCTGCCTTTCACCGCAATGTAGGCTCCGATCGGAGCAAAACTGAGAGAGAAACCCAGGATGAGATGAGACAGTGCGGTGAAGCGTTTGGTATAGGAGTAAAAAAGGATCCAGACCAGCCCCAGGGGAGAGAGGATGAAGGTCAGGCGGTTGAGCATGAAGGCAGAGAGGATAAAAACACTCGAGGAAACGATGATGAATCCGATGAAGAAGCTCCTTCGAATCATTCCCTTCGGCAGGGCTCGATCTTTCGTCCTCGGATTTTTAGCGTCGTAGGACACATCCACCAAGCGATTAAAGGCCATGGCACTATTTCTCGCCCCAATCATCGCAAGGAGGATCCACAGCGATTGCCGGAGAGTGGGCAAACCCTGGGCCGCAAGGATCGCCCCAGAAAAGGCAAAGGGGAGGGCAAAGACGGTGTGTTCGAATTTGATCGAATCGAGAACGATTCCGATGCGCCTCAACATCTCCATTACTCAATCCAGCCCCAGAGTCTTCCACAACTGATCGATTCTCTTCTTAACGGATGGATCCATCTCAATCTTTTTCGGCCAAGGGCGGCTGAATCCCTCCTCCGGCCATTTTTTTGTTGCATCGATCCCTATCTTGCCTCCAAAGTGGGGAAGAAGGGAGGCGTGATCCAGGGCATCGGCCGGTCCTTCGGATAGGAAGACATCTCTTCTGGGATCGATATTCGCTCCCATCGCCCAGAGCGATTCGGAGAGATTTTGAACATCAACGTTTGAATCGAAGACAACGATGATCTTTGAAAACATCAGTTGGCCCATTCCCCACAGGGCATGGGCAATCTTTCGGGCATGTCCGGGATACCTCTTATCGATGGAAACAAAGACCAGGTTATGAAAGACTCCTTCTGCAGGCAGGTGGATGTCCACGATTTCCGGCAATTGTTTCTGAATCAAGGGAAGAAAAATCCTCTCCGTCGCCTTCCCGAGATAGACATCCTCCATGGGAGGGATACCAACAACCGTTGCCGGATAGATGGGATTCTTCCGATGAGTGATACACGTCACATGGAATACGGGATAAAGGTCGGGAAGGGAGTAAAATCCCGTGTGATCCCCGAAGGGACCCTCTTCCCTCCTCTCCCCGGGTTCGATATGCCCTTCGATGACAATCTGGGAGTGAGCAGGAACCTCCTGATCGATGGTGACGCACTGAACCATTTCCACCGATTCCCTTCTCAGAAACCCGGCAAAAAATATCTCATCTATATTTTCCGGAAGAGGAGCGGCGGCGGCATAGAGTGTGGCCGGGTCAGGTCCAATGGCCACAGCCACCTCGAGTCTCCTTCCCTGTCGCTCGGCCACCCGATAATGGTGGGCTCCATCCTTTTGGGGATGCCAGTGTATTCCTGTGGTCCTTTCATCATAGATTTGAAGACGATACATCCCTACATTTCGCACACCCGTCTCGGGATGTTTTGTAATGACTAGGGGGAAGGTGATAAAGAGACCTCCATCTTCGGGCCAGGTCTTCAGGATGGGAAATTGATAGAGATCGACCTTCTCCTGAATAACCTCCTGACACGGGGCCCTCGTGACCGTCTTGGGAAAGATATGTGCAAGCCTCTTAAGATTGGGAAGGAGTTTCAATTTCTTGAACAGGGTATCGGGGGTCTCTGCTTCGAGGAAGTTCAATATATCTTGAGCGATCTCCCCCATGTTTCGGACCTCTAAAGCCATCCCCATCCTCTTTTCGGAGCCAAAGGCATTCGTAAGAACGGGGATAGTGTGCCCGACCACTTTCTCAAAGAGCAGTGCCGGCCCCTTTCTTTTTGAAACCCGGTCAGTCACTTCTGCGATCTCCAGAATGGGACTGACTGGCTCTGAGATGCGTTTGAGTTCCCCTTCTTTTTCGAGAAACTTGATGAACTCATTCAAATCTTTGTAGGCCATGGGTTGTTCCGCCTTTCCCTTCTCGATTGGGAGGTTGATCTTATCTTCACAGAATAAACTTTTTTTACGAAATCCATCGCACTTCTTTTTTAAATCCTTCCATGACAACGGATTCATAAACTCTTTTCTTATTCATGATCTTAACAGGAAGGAAGATCAAGTTAGCCCTCTTTCCTTCCTCAATGCTTCCCATAACTCTTTCCATTCCTAAGGCTTTGGCCCCATCGATCGTTGCCATCTTCAAGACCTCCTCCGGGGAAAGCATCGGATTGAGTCGAGCCATCGCCTTCATCTCTTCAGGGATAGATAAATCCTCATTGCTTGCCAGGCTGTCCGTTCCCAGGGCAACCGTCAATCCAGCCTTAAGCAATTTCAAAACAGGTGGAAACCCTACCCTCAGGTTACGGTTACTATTGGGACAGAGGCAGATCCTAACCCTCCTCTTTTTCAGGATCTCTATATCTTCGTCCGAGAGATGGACACAGTGAATACCCAGGGTGTGAGAATTTAAAAAACCTATCCGATCCAGATAGGCCACCGGACTGAGGCCGGAGGGTGTCCAGCCAGTATTCCAGTTCCCTCTTTCCATAAGAAGGTCCCGAATGGGACCTCTCCCATCTTTAAGGAATTCCAACTCCTCCTTGGATTCGGCTAAATGGATTGAAATAATGGGATAGTTTCTGTGGGCCCAATGATGAACTTTTTGAAACAAGTGAGGAGAAACCGTATAGGGAGAATGAGCCCCTAAGGTTACAATCGGCCGTTTCAGACCTTTCGATCGTAAAAGGAGGGATTTTAAAAGCAGCAAATTATTTTTTTGATTGAATCCGAGGGCCTCAAGGAAAACCACAGCCCAGAGGCGGCTCCTTTTCAAAGGGAAAATAGACCTCCCCGTGTTTGAGATATCTGCCACTAACCCGGTCCCACTCTTGATAAGCCTCTCTATGCCGTCTCGGAGACCTTTTTGAAGAACCTTTTTATCCATCCTCTCCTTCTCCCTGATGACAGAGCGAATCCAGTCCACATAACTTCCGTTGAGATTCACCCCTCCCCTCAAACCGGAAAGTTCCAGATGGGTGTGGGCATTGACCAGAGCCGGAAGAATGACCCCATCCCCATGGTCAATCATGGGGCCATGAAATTCCCTGGCTAAAATCTTCATGGGCCCGACGGCAACGATTTTCTTTCTGCGAACAGCCACGGCTCCCCCTTCTAAGGGAGCCCGGGTGATGGATAATACCCACCTGGCCTGATGAAGGGTTACCTTATCCAGCTCTGCCATGGTCCGGAGATATCTCCTCTTAACTTATATCGCAGCATAGAATCCTTGCAGGCACAATTTCGCGGTGTCTTCTTAACAGAGGGAATGAGATTTAAAATAATTTCCGGAAAGTTTTTCTCGATTCTCTCCACCTTGGGTTTGTCCTCATCGCTCAGGAGCCCTTCAAAGAGAAGACCGGGTTTGAAAGGGACCTCCTTCACTCCTTCAGCATAATTGACCACATAGCAGAGGGCTCCGTAGCACATTTCCAACTCTCTGGCCAGAAAGACTTCGGGTACCAGATTCATACCGATCAGGTCGCCGCCGAAGAGCTTAAATTTTCGAATCTCTGCCCGGGTCTCCAACCGTGGTCCCTGGACACAGACATAGACGCCGTAATCATGACACCGGAAATCTTCACCCCTTAACCCCTTGATAAAAACCTCTCTTAACTCTTCACAGAATACGGGATTCTGCCGGATAAAACCAAGACCTTTCCCTTCATAAAAAGTGTAGGGGCCATCCTTGGTCTCATCGAGAACATCGTCTGCCACCACCAGATCCCCCGGCTGAAAGTGCACGTTCAAAGCTCCCGGAGCAGACCAGGAGATGATCCTTTCCACGCCCAACTCCTTCAAGGCCCAGATGTTTGCCCGGTCATTGACAAAAGGAGCCGATACCTGATAGATTTCTTCCCCATGTCTGGAAAGAACGGCAAAGTCACAACCATTGTTAGTCAGGATGTGAACCGGGTTCGCCGGACCAAAAGGAGTGTTGAGCTTCCTGGTTTCAATCTCCCCGCAGCCCTTTTCTAAGAAAGCTTTGTGGGCCCTCACTCGGGCAATAATTGCAATTTCAACCATCTTTCAAGTCTCCTTTATTGGATTCTCATCCTGCCAGTTGCAAAAAAACGGATCGGTCACTGGCTCCTTTTCTTTTTTGGTTCTTCCGACATTTCCGTGGGTCCTGTCCTTATCCCTCCCCTTTGCTAAAGGGGAGGTTAGGAGGGGTTGCTTTCAGCGTCAGTGCAGCCAGGATACTTTGTATATCACGAAATACCTCATGGCTATTCTAGCACCGGTTGTACTGTCCGCCGTCCAATTCTACCCGAAGCCTCATCGTCATAACTCCCCCTCCCCCCTCTTACTCTTAAGAAGGGGGATAACACCCACACAAAAGCCGGAAGAACCTCTTTTTTTGCAACCGGTAGGTTATGTTAACAACCGGTACTCCATATCTCTCTGGGCAGCTTCAAATCCAGCATCGCGAACGAGCCGGATGATCTCTTCTTTTGACAGACGAAAAGAGATTCCTGTGGCGGCTACCACATTCTCTTCGATCATGGTACTTCCCATGTCATTTGCTCCAAAGTTTAAGGAAACCTGAGCCATCTTTGGTCCCTGAGTGACCCAGGAGGCCTGGATGTTCTTAACATTGTCTAAAACAATCCTCGAAATCGCCCGCGGTAACTTCTTTGCCTCCAAGCCGGGTATGGCGGGGCTGAAAGGGCCAGGGGATAAAGGCTGTAAATCCTCCTGTCCGGTCTTGGAGGGTTCTAATCTTGAGGAGATGGTTTACCCGGTCCGCCAGAGACTCCACATGGCCAAACATCATCGTGGCCGTGGTCTTGAGGCCTAATCCATGGGCCGTTTCCATAACCTCCAACCATTTCTCGCTGCCACATTTTTGAGGTGAGATGAGAGAACGCACTCTATCCACCAGAATCTCTGCCCCACCCCCTGGAATCGAATCGAGTCCCGCAGAAATCAATCTTCTCAGCACCTCCAAAATGGATAAGCCAGACATCCTGCTCATATGCATGATTTCAGGAGGGGAAAATCCATGGATATGGATGGGATGATCTCTTTTGATAAAGCGGAGCATCTCCTCATAAAAATCGAGGGTCAGATCGGGATGAAGTCCGCCCTGGAGCAGGATCTGAGTTCCACCCAGTCTCAGCGTCTCCTCAATCTTTTGGCCAAGCCTCTCCCTGTCCAGGACATATCCCTCCGGGGAAGATCTATCCCGATAAAAGGCACAGAACCGGCATCTGGAAATGCAGATATTGGTGTAATTGATATTCCGATCCACGACATAAGTGACCAATCTTTCCGGGTGAAGTTGGGTTCGTTTGAGATGGGCCCATTCTCCAAGGGTCAGGAGATCCACCTCAAATAAGGCCAAGGCTTCTTCCTCCCCTACCCTCTCACCCCAAAAAACTTTTTCTTGAATTTTTTTAAGAGGAATGCTTTTTCTTAAGTCCATTATTGAATCACATGATACAGGGTATCCCTCTCCACAGGTTCTCTGCCTGCCTCATGAATGAGTCGGAGCAACTCCTCTCGGGTCAGACCCTGGGCCGTCTCCGCTCCGGCCATATGGACGATCCTCTCTTCAATGACTGTCCCATCGATATCATCGGCCCCGAAGGAGAGAGAGAGTTGAGCAAGCTTCTGCCCGATCATAATCCAGAAGGCTTTGATGTGAGGGAAATTATCAAGCATCAGACGGGAGATGGCGATATTTTTCAAGTCAGAGAAACCTGTGGTGCTAGGAAAATGGTTGAATTCTGTATTTTTTGGATGAAAGGCCAGGGGAATAAAGGCCACGAATCCTCCTGTTTCATCCTGCACCTCCCTCAATGCCATGAGATGGGCAATCCTTTCCTCATCCGTTTCGATGTGACCATAGAGGATCGTGGCATTGGTGGGAATACCTAAGCGGTGCGAAGTTTTGGCGACATGGAGCCATCCCTCCGGCGAAAGTTTCCTCGGACAGAGATTCTTCCTGATCCGGGCACTAAACACCTCTGCGCCACCACCCGGAAGTGATCCCAATCCAGCCTCTCTTAAATGGAGGAGAGTCTCTTCAATGGAGAGACCGGAGATCTCGGCAAGATGGGCTATTTCAACACAGGTAAAGGCTTGGAGATAGACCTGAGGTCTGATCTTTTTAATCTCCCGGAGCATATTCAGATAATAGTCAAAGGGCATGTCCGGGTGAATTCCACCTACGATATGGATCTCGGTAATGGGCTCATGAAGCCGCTCCCTGACCTTATCCACGATCTCCGGAATGGTCATCTCAAATGCCTCCGGATCTCCCTTATCCTTTCCAAAGGCACAAAAGCGGCACCGGTTGACACAGATATTGGAATAGTTGATATGTTGATTATACACATAATAGGTCTTATTTCCGTTCTTCCTCTCCCGGACCATATTGGCCAGAAAACCCAGGACCAGAAGGTGACTGGACTGACATAGTCTCAGGCCGTCCTCAAAGGAAAGCCTCTCCTCAGTCCTGACCTTTTCATAAATATCCTCCAACCCTGCTTTATGTATTAGCCAATCCACAGATTAACCTCCTATTATGACCATATGGTCATTTAAATTTTAAAAAATTTAGCCAGTGAGTCCCTTCTTGAGCACCTCGACGATCTCATCGACCCGCTGTTCAATAATCTGCCGATCCATTCGATAGATTTTGACCCCTGAATCTAAAAAGGGAACCGCACAGGCCTGTAAAAAGCGGTCCATCACGGCATCTAAAAGGAAGACCGCTACCTTCACATCCACATCCTTCCGGATTTCACCTCTCTCTTTTCCCTCGATGAGCAGGGAGGTAAGGTATTCAGAGGAGAAGAGGCGAATCCTGTGAAGGAGTTCCTGTCGAAAGGGGGCCTCTTTCTCAAACATCATCTTCAGGTAGATGCGGTAAATGGAGGGATGTCGTTCAATAAAATCAACCCCTGCCAGAAGGGATTTCTTAATCCTCTCAAAGACCGGAGCATCTCTCGTCTCGTTCTTGACCTGTTTCAGGGTTTTACGGACCAGTTCGACCGCATAATCGAAGATATGAAGGAAGAGGCTCTTCTTGTTTGTGAAATACTGGTAGATGGAGCCTTTGGCAATTCCCAGTTTCGAGACGATCAGGTTGATGGAGGCTCCTCCGTACCCCTTTTCAGAAAATTCCTCAATGGCCGTCTCTAAAACTCGCTTCTGTTTCTCTTCGGGCAAATTAAAGAAGGTCTTCTTCGCTTCCATACAACATTTTAAAAGCTTTTCTCTTCTATGTTCTTTTCTATGACCGCATGGTCATATTATAACGTCAGAAAAACAAAGTCAACCCCTCGACTCCCCAGCATAAATGCTGGGGCTTGCTCAGCCTGCCTGCCCTGCCTACCGCAGGCAGGGGTTGACCCTGCACTTCGATAGACTCAGTGTCCTGAGCCTGCCGATGGAAGCGGCGCTTTACACCCCGTCCTGAAGGGTGGGGCTTGGCGCCGCCGAATGGGTCAAGCTCTGAAGAGCATTTCTTAAAAGTTATCGGCTTTTCCTTCTCAAATAGAAAAAGAGGATAATCCCTCCGGCGATCATGAAGGCGGTGAGGACCTGGCCCATGGTAAAGTGGCCAAGGATAAATCCAAGGTGGACATCCGGTTCTCTGAAGAACTCCACAAAGAAACGAAATACTCCATAGAGAGAAAGAAAGAGTGCCAGAAGTCCACCGGTGGGAAATTTTTTATCTTTGATAAGCCAGAGGATTAGAAAAAGGGCCCCTCCCTCCAGCGCACTTTCGTAGAGTTGAGAGGGATGGCGAGGAAGGGGACCTCCTTTGGGAAAGATCATGCTCCATGGGACCTGGGTCACTCGACCATAGAGTTCTCCGTTGATAAAATTTCCGATTCTCCCCAAACCTAGCCCGATTGGGGCAGTGACAATGATGAGGTCAGCAATCTTCCAGAACGACTTTTTATTTTTCCATGAGAAAAGAATCCCCACGAGGAGAACTCCGATTAACCCTCCATGGAACGACATACCACCATGCCAGAAGGCAAAGATCTCAAGGGGGTCAGCGAGGTACATCTTCAGGTCATAAAAGAGGACATACCCCAAACGGGCTCCGATAATCAATCCGAGGATGAGATAAAAATAGAGATTTTCCACCTCCATTTTAGTAATCCCAAAATCCTTTTTCTTCATCTGATACCGGACGAGCAGATAGGAGGCAAAAAAACCAAAAACATACATTAACCCATACCAGCCTACTTGAATCGGACCCAGTCTCACCAGGATCGGATCAACATTCACTTTCATAATCCCTTCCTCTCATCCTTTGACTTATTTTGATTTTATCGGAGAATGAAGAAAGATTCAAGCGATTTGACGTGGAATAAAATTTTCTGTATAATTTTAAAAATCTATGGATGAGCCCTCTAAGAAACAACAGATCTTTCAGGACCTGAAGAAATTCATTTTGTCAAAGGCCTCCATCGTCTATATCCTGTCAGATGAGGAGGACCGGGCAGAAGCCCTCCTCAAAGAACTCTCCTCGACATTTCAACCCAAACCCAAGCTCTTCATCTGGAACCCCTTCCAGGGCTTGACCGTAGAAAATGAAGGGATCGATGATTCAAAAAATCCTCTCGAAGCACTGGATAAAGTCATCCAGCGAACCGAACAGGCCTTCTATCTCTTTGAAGGGCTCCACACCTTTTTAAAGGCAGATCCCCTTGTGGGAAGGAAATTGAAGGACCTTCACCGTTCCCTCAAAAATAGGTATTCCACCCTTTTTATCATCGCGCCCACGTTGGTGGTTCCAGAGGAGCTTCATCGTGACATGATTGTTTACGAACTCCCCATGCCGGATCCGAGTGAAGTGGAGCGGACTCTCATGGGAATCATTTCCGGAAGTCCCCAGGCTGCGAAGTTGACAGAATCCCTGACACCCGAACTGAAGGATCGGATGGTGAAGGCCGCCCTCGGCCTCTCCCTGGATCAAGTGGCCCGGGCCATCCGGACTGCCCTGATTGGAAGAACGGCAATCGATGCTTCTCTGATCGATGCGGTGATTGAAGAAAAGGGTCAATTGATCAAGAAGTCAGGAATCCTCAACCTGGTCACGAACAGACCTAATCTCGATGAGATCGGAGGGTTAGAAAATCTGAAAGATTGGTTGAGGAAAAGATCGAAAATCTTGAGCGGTGAGGGAAAGTCCTTTGGTCTCCATCTCCCGAAGGGGGTCCTGATCACCGGGCTTTCGGGATGCGGGAAAAGCCTCTGTGCAAAGGTGTTCGCTTCTTTCTGGGGAATCCCCCTGCTCCACCTCGATATGGCCAGGCTCTACGATGGAACGATCGGAGAGCCCGAGGAGGCCTTACAGATCGCCCTCCGAACCGCAGAGTCCGTGGCACCTTCAGTCCTCTGGATCGATGAGATCGAAGCAGGAATCAGCATTCAAAGTCAGAAGGCCGGGGGTGGGACTCAATCCCGGGTCTTTGCCTCCTTCCTCACCTGGATGCAGGAAAAAACGGCCTTTGTCTTTAT
>JBFMAE010000310.1:0-7410 GCA_040756085.1 Thermodesulfobacteriota bacterium
CTTGCGCCCAGTGATGGATGGTCGCTTCTTCTTTTGGGGTAAGCACAATTCGCTCTGCAATATTCATTCATAAGGATTTTACAAAAAGATTATTTAAATGTCAAGTTATTTATGCGCCATTACACTATGTAGATCAACCCTCGGCCATGATAAAGCTTTGCTCCAAAGCGCTGGAAGCCGGAATCGAAGTGGAGTATGTACAGGAACTGATCAGGAAACGCAATCTGGTTTCAGAAAAATCGCCTCTCCATTTAGAAAACTGGCCCTGGCCTCTAAAAATCTATACCCTAGGGCGGTTTGAACTATTAAAAGATGGAAAGCCGATCCGTTTTTTTAGGAAAGTTCAACAAAGACCTTTATCTCTGCTCAAGGCGATGATTGCCCTTGGAGGAAAAGAGGTGAGAGAAAATCAAATAGAGGATGCCCTCTGGCCTGAGGCCGACGGAGATATTGCCTATGATTCTTTTAAAACTACTTTGCACCGTCTCCGGAAATTGGTTGGTTATGAAAAGGCCATTCAACTTCACGAGGGACGATTGACATTGGATGAGAAATTTTGTTGGGTGGATGTGTGGGCGTTTGAACACGGTCTTGAAGAAGCAGGTATTTACTGGAAAGATGGGCTGATGGACCGTGCCGTTCAACTTACCGAAAAAACAATTCAAATGTACAAGGGACCTTTCCTGGGCCGAGAAATCGAGCTGCCCTGGGCGACTTCTTTAAGTGAACGCCTTCGAAGTAAGTTTTTAGAAAGTGTTGAAAAATTAGGTCTCTATTGGCAGCAGGTTGAACATTGGGGAAAAGCCATAGAATGTTATCAGCGAGGTTTAGAAGTGGATGATCTAGCAGAAGAATTCTACCAGGGGCTTATGAATTGCTATCAACATCTCAGTCAGAAGGCCAAGGCCCTGTCCGTTTACAACCGCTGTAAAAGAATCCTGTCTTCAACACTCGGAGTTGCCCCCTCTCCCAAAACCGAAGCCATTTATAAGTCACTACTTTCCTAAAAAGTATCGTGCCTGTGATTCATGGTTGTAGCCGCAGGCTTTCCATCCTCTGCAGTAGCTCTGCTACGGAGGACGGGCAACCTGCGAATCTAATTACACAACCTATTGGGAGCCTATCATACCCACATTATTTCCACTAAATGTTCTACTTTTTTGAATTCGGGATCTCCTGTTACTAAAATGGCCTTATGGTCTATAGCAGAAGCAAGGGCAAAGCAGTCAGCATAAGAAATATTGTATTGGGCCTTATGTTCTGCAGCCTGGAATATCAAGTTATTGGGGATTGGTAATATGGTAAAGTTTAGTCTTTCAATATTTGCAATGACCTCTAACTTCTTTTGATCCCCAAATTCTCTCTTTGTTGAATAGATGATTTCTCCAAGATTGATGGCATTTAGGTATTTGGTAGCTCCAGATTTCTTTGCCTCCTCAAGAATTTGACCTACCTTCTCATGCCCCTTTTCTTTCTGAAAAAGCTTCAATAGAGCATAGCTATCAAAAATAAATGGCCCCTTCGGCATTATCTGAACTCCTTTTTTCTTTCCCTAACGAGTTTCTCAGAAAGAGAAGGTTCAGAGGGTAATATCCCGCAAGCTGCCTTGATAGGGTCTTCAACAGGAGGGATAAGATAGATGATCCCACCATACTCCATGACCTGGATCTCCGTCCCGGGCTCGATATGGTATTTCTTTCTGATCTCCGCAGGAATAACAATCTGCCCCTTGGATAAGGTTTTAACGGTAGCCATGAATTTCTAACCTCCACTAAATAAGTTATACATTTAATAAAAATGTATAACTTCCTAAAAAATTTGTCAAGTGTTAGTTTTTTTTGTTTCCTGTTTCTTTTCTGAAGTATTTTCTATTTGGGCACACCCACTCTACCCATCTCCCTATCTCATTATTCTTCACTTTTCTTTCTTTTTCTTCTTCTCTCCGAACTCCTATCTCCTAACTCCGAACTTTTTTCTAATTTCAGCGAATCTGTTACCTATCTGTTACCTCCCATGTGATAGAAACCAGTGCAACGATGAAATGTTGGAATAATGGAATATTGGGCTTGAAGAGCAAAAAACCAATTTTTTTAGTTCCTTAAAACCTTTTTAACCCATTATTCCATCCTTCTATTATTCCAGTATTCCGATGAGGAGGCTGCCTTGCCAGCAAACGTAGGCTCAGCCAACTACATTGTTCGTATTTACCGTTTTGAAAAAGATCATTCACGAAACCTGGTGGGGGTGGTGGAAGAAGTAGGAGTAAAGGGAAAGAAGGCATTTACCAATTATGACGAACTCTGGGAAATTCTTACCAGCTCAAGAAGTATTAGGCAGAAGCAGAAACAAAAGAGAAAGGAGGTGGAATAAGAATCGGGAGGTATCCCTAATTATTCCCCCCGAGGAGGAAAAGAGTTCTAACCCATTTTGATCCCAAAACCTAAAACAAAAGGAGGGTAAAACCATGTTAAAAAACCTGATTTCCAAATTAATTTTTGTATTTTTTATCTTTGTCGTCTCTCACTCGTTATGCGAAGCCCAGGGGCCTAAACCATTTACCACACCTTTTTTGCACCACTTTACGGCTCTTTGCCGGTAACGTACTCGGAATGCAAGTTGGTGAATGTTGTCTTCAAGACCGATTCTGAGGTCTTGCAAAAGTTGGTGCCCAAACCCCTCGTATCAAATCCCGATGGCCTTATGCTCATTAATGCAGGGGAATTCACTGTGCCTCCTTATCAACGCGACGGATTCAGCTTCCCAGGAGGAACCTACCTGGAAGTAGCGCTCGGAACCCCTGTGAAATTCGGAGAGATGCCTGGCAGATTCTGGGTTGTCCTTTACCTTGACAAAACAGTAGCAGGAATTGTTCTCGGAAGGGAAGTCTGGGGCCATCCCAAGAAGGCGGCTGACATAACCTTTGTGCAAGAGGGCGGCAATATCACCTCGCGTGTCGCACGCTTCGGAAAAACTCTCATCGATTTGAGCTTTAGGCAAATGGGCAAAATCGAACCGGTTCCTGTGGTACCACCAGCCAATTCGTACAACCTGAAGTATATCCCCTCGGTCAAGAAAGATGCGCCGCCCGAAGTGATGCAATTGACCGTTGTCAGGACGAGAATTCAATTGAAGGAAATGTACTCGGGCCAGGCCACGCTGAAGTTCGATTCCCTTTCCGCTGATCCCCTTGGGACGATTCCGATTCGCCAAATCGTCAGTGCCAATTACGGGATCATCTCAGCCGGTGAAATGGACTTCGGCGAGGTACTTCATGATTATCTGGCAAAAGAAAAGAAGTAGCTACGAAAAATTAGGGACGGGTTCACATTCATAATGTTTTGATCCGGAATGAGAACCCGTCTCTGATTGAATTACAACCACTCTGGTTTGACGCCAATTTTTATTCTTACCTCATCCATCACCTCTTTGACAATGGCTTTGCATCGGGCCGCGCCGGACTTTAATACATCCACCATGTATTGAGGGTTTTGGTTGATCTCTTTGACCCGGTTTTGAATCGGACCGATTTCCTCCATCATATTCTTAAAAAGGATCTCTTTACACTCAATACATCCGATCCCTGCTGTCCGGCAACCATGATCAATAAATGAAATCTGGTCTGGTTTTGAAAACGCCTGGTGCATCGTAAAAATATTGCACCGGTCAGGATTGCCGGGGTCACTCCTCCTTTTCCTATTTTCATCGGTTACCGCTGTTCTCAACTTCTCCCAGATGATCTCCGGAGGTTCAAGGAGTCCGATATAGTTGTTCAACGATTTCGACATTTTTGTCTGCCCATCGGTTCCCAAAATACGGGGGGCAGTGGAAAGAAGGACTTGGGGTTCTGGAAAGGTATTTCCAAAACGGGCATTGAATTTTCGTGCAATTTCCCGCGAGAATTCCACATGCTGGATCTGATCCTCTCCCACCGGAACATAGCCTGCTTTATAGATGAGTATATCGGCTGCCTGGAGCACAGGATAGTCTAGGAGTCCCACATTGACATTATGCCGATGCTGTCTTCCCTTCTCTTTAAACTGAGTCATTCGTTCCAACTCACCCAATGGAGTGATGCAGTTGAAGATCCATGTCAGCTCCATATGTTCAGGCACATGAGACTGGACAAAAACGATGCATCGCTCTGGGGTCAATCCACTCGCAACGAGGATGGTTGCCGTCTCTAAAATTCTCTGCTGCATTGTGGCCATTTCATGTTCGATGGTAATGGCATGATAATCAACCACACAATAGATACAGTCATAACGATTGACCAATTGGGACCAGTTCCGGATAGCGCCGACATAATTACCAATATGAATTTCACCCGTAGGCTGAATGCCGCTGAAGATCCGATCCATCAATAAAGTCCTCCATTCGTTCTATTTGTTTTATTCGTGTCATTTGTTACAAAAAAAGCCACGGGTTTGTATTGCCCATGGCCCCTTAACCATTCGTTATGTCAACTTATGGATGGAGAGGGTTGGGGCAAAACCCAGTCCTTTTGCTTCTCCACCATATCCAGACCCAATCCATCGTCCACCTTCTTGTCATTATTGATTTACAAAATTTGAAAATAATTTACCTTAATCCCTTCAAAAAATCAACGCGTCCATTAAATTTCCTTAATAAACTCACAGAGCATCCGAGCGGTCTTTTCGACAATCTCCATACACTTTTCCTTGCCCCCTGTTGCGAGCCACTTTTTATTCTCCTCCGGATTATCCAGATGATAACCGGTCAGGGTATAACAGTCTTTACTTCCAAACTCCTTTTCGAACTGGTCCCAGAACTTCTGACATTTGTCGTAAACCTTTAAGAGCGTTTCCCGATCTTTGGGATCGGTTCTTCCCATCTTCATCCCGATGGCCATGATCGATCCGGTGAAGGCTCCACAGAGCGACCCTCTCCGTCCAACCCCTCCACCAAATCCGGTTGCCAATCTCGGAAGGAGGGAATCCTGAAACCCTAAATACTCCTTGAAACTCAAGGAGACCGCTTCCGCTCAGTTAAACCCCTGATCAAAATAACCCTTCGCCTTCTCCGAAACCAATTTCACATCATCCTTTTCTCCCAGAGCTCCTCCCTTTAATTTAATAAACTATTTACAAAATTTAGCATTTTAATCTTAAAAAAGCCATACAAATTCATTGAAGGATGAAGGGAAATAAGTTATAGGATGAGTCATGGAAACCTGGCGGCTTTTAGATACCGGCAGACGCTCAGCGGCTGAAAATATGGCTCTCGACGAAGTCCTCCTCGAATTGAAGGCCGAAGGGAAGATTCCTCATACCCTTAGGCTCCTTCAGTTCTCCAACCCGGTTGTTCTTGTGGGACACCATCAATCTGTGGAAGAGGAAGTCAGGCTCGATTACTGCCGTGCTAAAGGGATTGAAATCAACCGGAGGCTCACTGGCGGAGGAGCACTCTATTGGGGAAGAAAGGAAATAGGCTGGGAGATTTATATCTCTAAAACAGATCATCGGATTCCATCGAAGATTGAGGATCTTTATAGAAGAATGGGAGAGGCCTCTGCCAGGGGGCTTCGGCATCTTGGTGTTCGGGCCTATTTCCGTCCAAGAAATGATATCGAGATCCAGGGCCGTAAGATTTCAGGAACAGGGGGGACTGAACTCTCAGGTGCCATCCTCTTTCAGGGAACCGTTTTGGTCGATTTCGATATGGACGAGATGCTGAGGGCCCTTAGAATCCCCACTGAAAAGCTTCAGGATAAAGAGATCGAATCAGTGAAAGAGCGGGTCACTTGTTTGAAATGGGAGCTGGGCCGAACCCCTTCCCTTTCCCAAATCAAAGCCTCTTTGACCAAAGGGTTTGGAGAAACCTTCGGGGTTACTTTCCACTCAAAACCCTTAACTTTCGAAGAAAAAAATTTACTGAAAACAAAAATTCCTCACTTCTCTTCTCCTGATTATATCTTTAAAGTCCGGGGGGCATTACCGAGGAGAAAAACCCTGACCTCTATTTTGAAGGCACCGGGGGGTTTGATCCGGATCTCCATCGCCATCGATACGAAAACCCGGGTAATCAATCAAATCCTGATCACAGGTGATTTCTTCGCCTACCCCAAAAGGACCATCTTCGACTTAGAGAGTCTTCTTAAAAATTCAAAGGCTTTCCCATCTAACATTAAAGGAATTATCCGGTCTTTCTTCGCCGATAAGAAGCCACAGATTCCAGGAATAAAAGAAGGTCATCTCATCCAGACCATTGAGGAAGCCATTCAAAAAATGGACCTTCTCCCACATGGGTTCAATGAAGAAGAAACCCATCATCTCTACCCGGTGCTAAAACCCTTTGGATCGATCAGGAAACCAGAAGTTCTTCTTCTTCCTTACTGTGCTAAAGAGACGGAATGCGAATACCGGTATCAGAAGGGTTGTGAAGAGTGCGGCCGGTGTTCGGTCGGAGATGCAATACGGATGGCCAGGGACTTCAGGATGGACCCCATCACCATCCAGAATTACGAAGATCTTGAATCCACACTCCTCAAGATCAAGCGTTCAGGCGCCAACGGGTTCATCGGTTCCTGTTGCGAACCCTTCTATGGAAAACACCGCCCAGACTTTGAAAGGATCGGTTTACCCGGAATTCTTGTCGAGGTGGAGAGAAGCACCTGTTACGACCTGGGCCAGGAGAAAGAGGCCTTTAAAGGACAGTTTGAAAATCAGACGCACCTCAACCTCTCCCTCCTCCAGAGGGTCCTGGAGTATTCCCATGGCTGAAGTTCCTTTGGCTCAATCCCCCATCGCTGAATCCTATGACATCATCGTTGTAGGGGCTGGCCCTGCTGGCTCAAGTGCTGCTCTGGCTGCAGCTCAAAAAGGAGCCAATGTCCTTCTCATAGATCGGAGACAACGAATTGGCATTCCAGTTCAATGTGCAGAATTGGTGCCACAATGGATCTCCCGTTCTGATCACTTCTCTTCAAATTGCGTCCTTCAGACGATTGAAACGATGATTACTCATCTCCCTGATGGAACATCCTATGAGATGAAAAGTCCGGGATATATGCTGGACCGATCCCTCTTCGATAAAGAACTGGTCGCCTTAGCCGCTTTATCAGGGGCAAAGATTTCGGCAGAAACAAAAGGTATCGCCCTCTCCTCTGAGGGGCTTGTTGTTGAACGGGGGCCGGAAGAGGAAATGATTAAATCAAAAGTGATAATTGGTGCTGACGGAGTTCATTCGTCAGTCGCCCGCTGGGTTGGGCTCCCTCCGGTGAAGGCGATCGTAGCTCTCCAATATGAGGTCGTCATGCCCAAATCTCAGAACCATGTGGATATTTTCTTCCATAAAGACTACGAAGGGGGATATGCATGGTTCTTTCCAAAAGGGAAAACAGCTAATGTGGGCCTGGGAATCATTTCCCAGAAAACCTCTCTCCTTCCAGAC
>JBFMAE010000311.1:0-3725 GCA_040756085.1 Thermodesulfobacteriota bacterium
GTATCTCTCGGCCCCGGATGATAAGCAATATCTCCATGGGCCATGATATAGCATATTGCTTCTAAAAACGCCAGTGCTACTTTTAAAAAAAATTTCGGGCACTTTATTTGGCTAAAATGTTACAAAAAATCTAATATCTGAAATCTCAAATCGTTAATGGAGGAATAGTGGCTCATCGAATTGAGATTGGATTGAAGAAAGGGATTCGAGATCCTTTGGGTGAAAAAGTAGGGAGAAGGATCAAAAATGACCTTGGCCTGCCTGTTGAATCGGTGAAGACGCTTTCTGTCTTTACGCTCGATATAGAACTTTCGAAGGAGGATCTGAAGAGGGTCGCCACTGGCCCCTTCCTCGATCCGATCATTCAGGAATATCGTATCGATGGACCTCTGGCCCGTGATTTTGACTGGCTGGTTGAAGTAGGGTTTAAGCCCGGCGTCACTGATAATGTGGGAAAGACCGCCAAGGAAGCGATCGAATGGAGGCTTGGAAGAAAATTAAAGGAAGAGGAAAAAGTCTATACCTCCACCCAATATCTCTTCCGGGGAAGTTTGAAACGGAAGGATGTAGAGAGGATCTGCACCGACCTCCTGGGAAATTCCCTCATTCAGAGATTTGATATCTGGAAGGCTGATGGATGGAATGGAAAAATCGAATCCAGAGTTCCAAAGGTCGTGGGAGAAGAAAGGGGCAGGGTTGAAGAGATCGATCTGGACATTGAGGATCAAGCCCTTCTCCAGCTGAGCCAGGAACGACTTCTGGCCCTCGATTTTAGCGAGATGAAGGCCATCCAGAAATACCTCAGGAATCCAATGGTCATTGAGGATCGGAGGAGATCCGATTTGGGTAAAAGGATCACCGATGTCGAATTGGAGGCCATTGCCCAGACCTGGTCTGAACACTGCAAACATAAGATCTTCAATGCCCGAATTTATTATCGGAATGAAGAAGAAAATCAAACGGTGATCGACAGCCTCTTTAAAACCTTTATCAAGAAAGCGACTGAGGAAATCCGGTCCTCCCTTGGCGATAAGGATTTTTGTGTCTCGGTCTTTGATGACAATGCCGGCGTGATCCGGTTCAATGAAGATCATCATTTAGTCTTTAAGGTAGAGACTCACAACACACCCTGTGCCCTGGATCCCTATGGTGGAGCATTGACCGGTATTGTTGGAGTGAACCGTGATCCCTTCGGTACAGGGAAAGGTGCCAAGCTCATTTTTAATGTCGATACGTTCTGCTTCGCCTCCCCCTTCTACTCCAACCCCCTCCCCCCGCGCCTCTTCCACCCGAAGCGAGTCTATGAAGGGGTGAGAGAGGGGGTGGAACACGGAGGGAACAAGAGCGGGATCCCGACCGTGAACGGAGGGGTGGTTTTTGACGACCGTTATCTGGGAAAACCTCTAGTCTATTGCGGAACAGGGGGGATCATGCCAAAAGGAATAATGGGCGAACCTTCCCATGTGAAAAGGGTGGAACCCGGCGACCTCATCGTGATGACCGGAGGTCGAATTGGTAAGGATGGAATTCATGGAGCCACTTTCTCTTCGGAAGAACTCCGGGAGGATTCACCCGTCACTGCCGTTCAAATCGGCGACCCCATCACCCAGAAGAAGATGACCGATTTTCTGCTTCTGGCGAGAGACCGAGGGCTCTATCAATCGATTACCGACAATGGTGCAGGAGGGCTTTCCTCCTCCGTAGGAGAGATGGCGAAGGAGATCGGTTGTGAACTCCACCTCGACCGGGCTCCCCTCAAGTACCATGGCCTCCATCCCTGGGAGATCCTTCTCTCGGAGGCCCAGGAAAGGATGACCCTGGCTGTCTCACCCTCGAAGATCGACACCTTCCTAAAATTGGCGCAAGAGATGGATGTGGAGGCAACTGTCCTCGGAACCTTCACCCAGACAAAGAAATTTCATGTCCTCCATCAGGGAAAGACCGTGGCCTGCCTCGATATGGACTTCTTCCACTTCGGACTGCCAAAGATGGAACTTCGAGCCGATTGGAAGAGGCCCCTCCATAAAGAGCCTGATTTTCCAGAACCCGAGGATCTGACTTCGACACTCAAAGAGGTGCTTTCACGCCTCAATATCGCAAGCAAGGAATCGATGATCCGTCAATATGACCACGAGGTTCAGGGAGGCAGTGTGATCAAACCTCTGGTGGGCCGTTTCAATGATGGTCCAAGCGATGCGGCAGTTTGGAGGCCAATCCTCAACTCCTTCGAAGGAATTGTCATCTCCAATGGGATCTGCCCCCGTTACAGCGATATTGATACCTATGATATGATGGCCTGTGCTATCGATGAGGCCATCCGGAACAATGTCGCCGTAGGGGGAAATCCTGACCGGATTGCAGGTCTGGATAACTTCTGCTGGCCTGACCCGGTTCAATCGGAGAAGACACCCGATGGAGAATATAAACTGGCCCAACTCGTCCGGGCCAATCAGGCCCTCTATCATTATTGTAAGGCCTTTGGGATGCCATTGATCTCGGGCAAAGACAGTATGAAAAATGACACCCTCATCGGGGGAAAAAAAATCTCCATCCCTCCCACTGTCCTCATCTCTGCCCTGGGCAAAATGGATGATGTGAGAAAGGCGATCACTATGGATGCCAAAAGACCTGGTGACCTGGTCTATGTCCTTGGGGAAACATTTGAAGAGTTAGGAGGATCGGAATATTATGCATCCCGAGGCTTCATAGGAAACCGGGTTCCAAAGGTGAATGCAGAGAAGGCCCGATCCCTCTACAGAAAATTATATAAAGCCATCCAGGAGTGTCTAATCCGGTCCTGTCACGACTGTTCTGATGGGGGCTTGGGCGTGGCTCTGGCGGAGACAGCTTTTGCCGGTGGTTTCGGGATGGAGATCAACCTCAGCAAGGTTCCTCAATCTGGATTGGATCGAAATGACCTTCTCCTCTTTTCTGAATCTCAGAGCCGTTTCATCGTGACGATCGATCCAGCTAAGAAAAGGGCCTTTGAAATAATTCTTGGTGATGCTGTTTATGAAGAGATCGGTGTCGTTTCTGATTATGAGCTCCTTCGGGTCAATGGTCTCGATGGTAAACCCATCATCGAAGCCAATATTTATGATCTCAAAGAAGCCTGGCAAAAACCACTGAGATTTTGACCTTCAGGGTAAATCGCTCTATTAACCCTATTGTTGAATAAAGATGCGGTTGAATCAACTGCATACCACCATTAAAAGGCAATTTCCACCCTTTTGATGATACCTTCCCCTGTGGAATAAGAATCATACTCGATAGCATCACGTATTATTTGCTCCACTATTGGGAGTTTTATCTTTTCAGAGAAGACGTAAAACCTATTCCACAGGGTCACTATTTGGTTGATCCAGTGGATTACATTGATTTAACGGCCGTCCCTCTATTGGTAAGGGTTTGATGAATCCAATCGCCGAATTTAATGCAACAACAGGGTTAATAAAGTTCAATTTCAAAAGTGAGAGACTATTCTCGCCTTTTTCGTCATAATCCACTTCTGCCCCGCCTATAATCCATGAAAATGATTCAATCATGGCAGTTCAAAAATAGTATGGCAATGATGCTTCCGTAATAAATTCGAAAATAATTCTGTTACGTAAAAATCATTTGTGCACATATGGGAAACGATTTGTGGACATGGTTTGTTTTTCATTCATAGATGGAACTCCCATAATTTCTTACCCTCCTTGTAGATCATAAACTTCTGATTGGGG
>JBFMAE010000312.1:0-5052 GCA_040756085.1 Thermodesulfobacteriota bacterium
AAGAACATCAAAGGATGCTTGTGCAGAGCGTGCCTCACGCATACCCCTTAAAAACGGAACGTTGTTTACTATTTGACTGTTGTTAGAGTCCGCAATAATTTGAGCCATACCAAAATTCACATTTCAAGGTCTGACACCTTTTGGAAATGATCTTTGATGAAAGGGGATGATCAAAATGGAATCATTTAAGAAAAATCGTTTTCTGCTTATCGTTATTCTATTTTTATTGCTCTGCCAAAAAAATATTTTAGGAGGGGAAACTATGGAAATTTCATCTTCTGCGTTTAAAGATGGGGAGAAGATTCCGATTCAATATGTGATGCCAGGGGCAGGAGGTAAAAATATTTCAGTCCCTCTGGCGTGGAAGAATGTTCCACCGGGAACGAAATCTTTTTGCCTTTCGATCGTTGATCCACACCCGGTCGCCCAAAATTGGGTCCATTGGCTGGTCATTCATATCCCAGCACAGACGACCTCGATTGAAGAAGGGGCGTCTAAAAAGAAAATGCCCAAAGGTTCTGTTGAGCTCAAGAATTCTTGGGGTGAGGTTGGGTATGGTGGTCCGCAACCTCCAAAAGGGACAGGCGATCATCCCTATGTGATCACCCTTTATGCCCTCAATGTGGAGAAACTTAATCTCGGAGTAAATACGACTCTTTCAGCATTCAAAAAGGCCATTGAGGGTAAGGTAATCGGATCGGCCTCCATCACCGGGAAGTATGGACGGTAAAAAAGGAGGTCATGAGGTGGGAGGGTATGCGAAAAAGATTTTGCAGATTGATCTAAGCACAGGGAAGATAGAAAAAGTATCGGTCAAAGAGGAAGATCTGAAAAGATTCATAGGTGGGAGTGGGCTTGCAGCCAAAATCTTCTTCGATTCCTTCGATCCGAGCGTGGATCCTCTTTCTCCTCAAAATCCTCTCCTCGTCATGACAGGTCCAGTTGTGGGAACCCAATATCCAGGGACCTCGAGATTTGCCGTATGCGGAAAGTCGCCGTTGACAGGAATCTGGGGTGAAGGCACGTGTGGAGGTAATTTTGGACCGGAGCTGAAGTTTGCTGGCATTGATGGGATCATCTTTAAGGGAGGTTCGCCCACACCTGTGTACCTCATTATCCACGATGATAAAATTGAACTCAGGGATGCGAGTGATCTCTGGGGAATGGATAATTATACTCTGACCGATCTGTTGAAGGAAAGGCATGGAAAGGAGAAAAGGCCGAAAGTCTTATCCATCGGGCCGGCTGGAGAAAATCTGGTCAGGTTCGCAGCAATCTGTAATGATAAGGGTGATTTTATCGGCAGAACAGGGATGGGGGCCATCATGGGCTTAAAGAAATTAAAGGCCATCGTTGTGAATGGGACGAAGAAAGTAGAGATTTCTTATCCAGAGGAATATGCGACTCTACGAAAATCTTTAATCATCAAGTCCCGTGATGCCATGGTTGCACAGTCTTTTCGATCGATGGGAACAGATGCTGGAATGGATCTGGGGATGATGACAGGTGACGTTCCCATAAAAAATTGGGTGATCGGAGAAAATCTCGAACTCTCTTCAAATGTTGGCGGACCCGCGATGACCGAGAGATACCTCACAAAAAATCACGCCTGTTCTTTCTGCCCGATCGCTTGCAAAAGAATGGTTAAGGTTGATGATGGACCCTTTAAGACGGAAGAGGGGCCAGGGCCTGAATATGAAACTTGTGCAACCTTCGGGACCCTGATCATGAACGACGATCTCGCCGGTGTGATCAAAGCCAATGAGTGGTGCAACCGATATGGGATGGACACCATCAGTTGCGGTGCTACCATCGCTTTTGCCATGGAGGCCTTTGAGAAAGGACTGATCACTAAAAGAGATACTGATGGGATTGATCTCACATGGGGGAATATTTCAGGGGCCATTGAGTTGCTTCACAAAATAGCAAAAAAAGAAGGGATCGGGTCAATTCTATGTGAAGGGAGTAGGGAGGCAGCAAAGAGAATGGGTAAAGGCGCTGAGGAGTTTAGCGTTGAGGTGAAAGGGTTAGAGGCTCCGATGCACGATCCCCGAGGTTTCCATGGGATGGGTCTTGCTTACATGACCTCCATTCGTGGGGCCTGTCATCTCATGCACCTTGCCCTCGGCGTAGAACAAGGAATTAGTACATATCCAGAGGCTGGGTTTCAGGAAAATTATATAGGTCAGACAAGTGAAGGCAAAGCTGAGATGATAAAACTTTGTGAAGACCTTGGTCTTCCTTGCAACTCTCTGGTGATTTGTGAATTTGTGGCCTGGACCCTTTCGGCCAATGAGCTGGCAGAAATGGTAAGGGTCACAACGGGATTTGATTTTACGTTGAAAGATCTCCTCGCATGCGGAGAGAGGACATGGCTTTTGAAAAGAGGACTTGGGAACATGATGGGAGTGAGTAGGAAGGACGATAGGCTACCAAAAAGGATCCTCACTCCATTGAAAGAGGGTGCTGCGGCCGGGTCTGTTCCAGATGTCGAAAAATTAATCCGGGAATATTATGAAATCAGAGGATTGAATGAGGACGGGAGACCCAAGAAAGAGGTGCTAATTAAGACTGGGCTCGAGGATTTGGCAAATAAGTTATATGGATGGAAGATGAATAATAAAGAATAATCATTCCATTCCATTTTTTAAGAAAGGAGGTGTGTCATGGCCCTAACATTTCCAAGCGTCGAATGGATTGAGGAATACAAGAAACAGATCAATTTGAGCGAGGGTTACAAAAAAGCGGGTGCGACTTGGACTGCTGGAGTGGTGGCTTTGGTCATTTCAGCGAAGCCGGAGATTGGCATCAATGAAGATTTCGGTATGTGGCTTGATCTTCACCAGGGGGTTTGCAGGGAGGCAAAAAAAGTTAGTCTTGAGGAAGCTCAGAAGGCGCCTTTCTGTATTATTGGCGATTACACCAGATGGAAACAAGTCATCAAGAAAGAGCTGGAACCAGTAAAAGGAATGATGCAGGGAAAACTCAAGTTGAAAGGGGACCTGCCGACAATCGTCCGTTATGTCAAGGCCTCCCAGGAACTCGTTGAATGCACCACGAGAATTGAGACGAAATTCCTGGACGAGTGAGTAAAGTCTATAGAGGATTTATTTTTGCCCTTTAAGAGGAGGACGGAGTGATGCCCTATGATGCCAACCTCAATTTTGTTTTCTGGAGTCCTACAAAAATAATCTTTGGTGAAAAGGCAGCCCTCGATGTGGCGATCGAAGTAGAGACCCTCAAATGCAAGAAGGCCCTCATCGTTACCGATAAAGATCTTGCTAAAAATACGGATATCCCAGAAAAGATTAAAAAGACTCTCGGCAACTTATGTGTAGGGATCTTCTCAGACGTGGAGGCGGATTCTGGGCTTCACATTGTCAATCAGGGGGCAAAGCTCGGGAAGGAACTCAGAGCCGATTGCCTCATCAGTGTCGGAGGGGGTAGCGCCATTGATACAGCAAAGGGAATCGCAATTGTCTTAAGGGAGGGGGGTAAACTTGAAGATTATGCAGGGTTTCAGGCCCTCACAAGACCCCAGACACCCCATATTGTCATCCCTACGACCGCAGGAACAGGAAGCGAGGTCACGTATATAGCGGTTATCAAGGACCATCAAGAGGGAAGGAAGTTACTCTTCGGCGATTACCATATTCTTCCCAATGTAGCTATCCTCGATCCAAAAATGACAGAAGGATTACCTCCTAAGCTGACAGCGTCAACCGGAATGGATGCCATGTGCCATGCCATCGAAGCATTACATTCCTTGCAGAAGGAACCCATCGCTGATGGAATGGCCCTCCATGCCATCCGACTTATCAAAGAGTTTCTTCCCAGAGCTGTAGAAAATGGGAAAGATATGACAGCGAGAGGACAAATGCTCATTGCTGCGAACATGGCAGGGGCTGCATTCTCTAATGCTCAGGTGGGAATGGTCCATGCCCTCGCCCATTCTGTAGGGGCAAGATTCAAAGTGCACCATGGACTGGCGAATAGTATTCTTCTTCCTGCCTGCCTCAGGTATAATGCCGATGCATGTGGTGAAGTCTATCTGGATGTCCTATTAGCCTTAGGAGTGAATACCGAGAGGATTCGATCTGATGAGGCAGGGGATGTCGCTGCGAATAACCTCATTGAATTTACTAAAAAGTTGGATCTTCCTCAGAGGCTAAGAGACGTTGGGGTCCCTGAGGAAGGTCTTAAGGAATGTTCTGAACTCGCCCTCTCCGATGGGGCGATTGTTTACAATCCGAAATTTATCAGCGATTCGGAAGAGGTTCTCAAGGTATACCGACAGGCCTGGTGATCAATGGGAATGAAAAAACCTGTGATCATACTCGATGATGGGGCAACGGATGTGGGTCTTGCGGAGATGCTCTATCATCTTCTTCGCCAAAACCTGAAGCAGAACCCCAAGAAGGTGTCAAGCTTCGAGGTCCTCAATTCTAACGTTGTGATTGTAGCAAGAGATATCGATATCACAGTAACCCTTGCTTTTAGAGGTGGGGAACTGACGATATACAATGGGATTGTTGGAAAGGCTGACTTAAAGATCATCGCCGATCATGATGCGATCTTAGCTCTAAGTCTTATCAATATCTTTATAGGTCTTCCCAATTATCTTGACAAAAACGGTCGAGATATTCTGAAGAGGTTTTTTCACGGCAACATCAAGATTAAAGGCTTGTTGAGACACCCCCTTCAGTTGACCCTTCTGACAAAAATATTTTCAGTGAATTAAGAACTTAACCCATCCCACCATCGGAGGTGCGTTATGAAAATCCTTGGTTTGAATGGAAGCGAAAGAAAACTTGGAAATACAGAAATTCTTGTCAAAGAAGCATTAATGGGAGCTGAGGAAGAAGGGGCACAAGTAGAAATGCTAAGACTGACCGATTACAAAGTATTGCCTTGTGATGGGTTGGCGCCATGTGTTTTTGGAAATACACGGTGTAACCTGAAGGACGATTTTAACTTTATTGTGGACAAAATATTTGAGAATGAAGGGCTTGTTCTGGGGTCTCCCTGTTACATCTTGGAGAGCACAGCGAT
>JBFMAE010000313.1:0-4663 GCA_040756085.1 Thermodesulfobacteriota bacterium
GATTTCGCCCTGAAAGGGTTTCAATAAATAGGATAAGGCTTGCAAGAAGGTGGTTTTCCCCGCCCCATTCGGCCCAATCAGGGAGAGGATCTCTCCTTTCTGGATGGAAAGGGATGGAACATCAAGGATCACTATTCCTCCTCTATTAACCTCAAGGTTTTTTGCCTCCAGAACGGGTATTGATTCATTCATGCTCATCTCTATTTAACTCGCTAATCAAAAAGGGTTCTATTCGTCTCTCGTCTCTCGTCTTGCTGACCTATGGTCACTGATCACTGATCACTGCTTACCGCCTTCTTTTTACCTTGGCCTTTCTCTCTGTTGGACCTGAGTGAGAATCAGATTGATAAAATAGGCCATGACAAGAAGGATGATTCCCAGAGCAATCGCTATGTCGAAGTTGCCACGACTTGTCTCCATGACGGTAGCAGTGGTCAATACACGGGAATAGCCCTTGATATTGCCACCCACCATGATCGATGCCCCGACTTCGGAGATCACACCTCCAAACCCTGCCATCACCCCTGCCAGTAGAGGAAGCCTTGCCTCTTTAACCAGGATCCAGACCATCTGGAAACGGGTGGCACCAAGGGCTAAAATTTGGAGCCGAAGTTTTTGGGGAAGTTGTTGAATCGCCGCTAAAGTAATACCCATGACAATCGGGATTGCGATGACGGCTTGGGCGATGATCATAGCAGCGGGTGTATAAAGGATCCCTAAGAAACCGAGAGGGCCGTTCCTCCACAGAAAGATGGTTACAAAGAGGCCTACCACCACCGGGGGAAGACCCATGCCTGTATTGATCAGGCTTACAACAATCCGTTTACCCGGAAATTTGGAAAGTCCAATGGCAGTTCCGCAGGAAACTCCGATGAACAGGCTGATGAGTGTGGCGGTTCCGGAAATCCGTAAAGATAGAAGCGTGATCTTCATGACCTCCGGGTCAAAGCTGATGAGAAGATAGAAAGCCTTTTTTATTCCCTCAAAAATAAGGTCCATCCTTCACCTCAATTTCGAAATCCGAATATCGAAATCCGAAACCTAAATTCAAATATCAAAATTCAAAACTTTCGTTTTGAGCATTTGGATTTTGAACATTCGTGCTTGTTTCGAATTTCGGATTTCGATATTCGAATTTACTTCCCCAGTTCTTCTTCTTTTTTGCCTGCATCCGGAAAGAAGAGAGGCGATCCAAACTTCTCCACTCCAAAGGTTTTAACGATTTCCTGGGTCTCTTTTGAAACCATGAAATCGGCAAATGCCTTTCCTCCGGCTGCATTGACCTTTGGCCATTTGGCTGGGTTGACCTCAATGATATGGTAGACGTTCAAGAGAATGGCATCCCCTTCTACGAGGATGTCAAGTCCGAGATTTTTCTTTAAAGCGAAATAAGTCCCTCGGTCCGCAAGAGTATAACCCTTCTTTTCAGCGGTTACGTTCAACGTCTGACCCATTCCAAGACCGGTCTGCTGGTACCACTTCTCTCCTTCAGGATTGAACCCTGCAGCCTTCCAAATGGTTTTTTCTTTCGCATGCGTTCCTGAATTATCCCCTCTCGATAAAAATAGTGCACTGACCAAAGCTATTTTTTTAAATGCCTCTGAAGCCAATTTTATTCCTTTAATTTTCGCTAAGTCTGCGGGAGGTCCTACAATGATGAAGTCATTATGCATAATGATCCTTCGATTGATCCCATAGCCTTCGGCCACAAGTTTCTTCTCTGCCGCAGGGGAATGGACCAGAAGTACGTCTGCCTCTCCCTTTTGCCCCATGGCCATCGCCTGGCCGGACCCCACCGCAATCGTCTTGACAAAATAACCCGTCTTCTTTTCAAAGATTGGAATAAGGACATCGAGGAGCCCTGAATCCTGTGTGCTGGTCGTTGTGGCCAGGATAATCTCTTTTGAGGAAGCCAGGACATCTGATGCCCAAATCAAAACCATTAGAAAAAATAGAAAAAGGCAAATCCACCGGGTTCTACGAAATATTTTTAAATCTCTCCGCCGTCTTATCATTCCTCAAAACCCTCCCTCGCTTGAATAGATTACTCTTCCAGCATCTCTCAGATCGTATCCTCCGATCTTTTCCACTTTCTGTCTGAACACCTCGGTCTGGAGAAGGCCGATAAGCGCTTGTACCCCTTTGTTAAAGAAGGTTTGCGGGGAAAGAACCATATCGAACCTCTCCTTCGTAATTGGGATGAAATCGAGTCCAAGGAGTTTTGAGACGGCCATCGTTGCTACCCCTACATTGGTTACCTTTCCCAGAATCGAGAATCCTACCTCAAAATGGGTATTCACTTCATTCTTATAACCTTCGATCTTCAATGACGGAATCCCCAATTCCTTCAGCTTTTGATCGATGAGGAGCCGGGTTCCCGAACCTTTTTGGCGGTTGACGAATCGAACTCCTTTTTTTGTCAAATCCTGAAATCCTTTAATCCTGAGGGGATTGCCGTGTCCGATCACAAATCCCAGATCCCGGTAAAAGAGATTGACAACCACAGGTTTCATATTCGGGAGATAGAGAGGAAGAAAAGGGATGTTATATTCTCCGCTTTTTGGGTCAAAGAGGTGAGACCAGGCAATATCGGTGTAACCCATGTTCAGGGCTCTGAGTCCATCGGTGCTCCCAATGTTTGTTGAAAAAAGATAAAGATCCGGAAAGTTTCTCCTCAAATCGGCCTGAAGAAAATCAAGGGTCGGATCATTGCTCCCCGATGCCAATAGTGCCCCTTCGATTCGCTTGCTTTTTTCTCTGGCCTGACCAAGACCTTTCCTTACATTCGATTCAATCCATTCATCAATCAATTTCTTCGGAAAAACCCACTTCCCCGTCACCCGTGTGGATGGAATCTTTTTAGACTTGATCAATGCATAGACCTGCTTTTCATGGATCCCCAAATATTGGGCCACCTCTTTCGTATTCATCATCTCTCCAGACATGGCTCTCCTCCAATGGATGGATATATGATAAATGGTCGGGGTCGATTTGTCAAGGAAAAAAAATTACAAATAATTACTTTTTATTACTAATAATACAAATATTTCCTTTTTCTGGGAGCCACAAAGGTTCGTTTCTGCTTTCCGAAAAAAATGGAGACCCTGTATCTGGCTGTGGAGAAATTAAGGAAATTAAAAACCGTGATGCCGCGAAAATAGGGAGGGCGTTCAAATCGAACGCCCTTAAACTTCTTGGATGAATTAAATCAATCTTTCCTACTTCAGTCTGCCTTCCACTGTCTCCCATTTAATATTCTTAAAAAAGGAAGAAACATAGTCCGCCCGCTTCAACCCGTAATCGATCATAAAGGCATGCTCAAAGACATCGAGGATCAATAGAGGATTACATCCCGCCGGATGACCGGCATCATGCTCATTGATCCACTGGTTGATCAATTTTCCACTTACAGGATCCTGGTAGAGGATAGCCCATCCGATTCCCCGCATGGCGGCCACTCCTTTAAAATCGGCCTCCCAGTTCTCATAACTTCCGAATTCTTCAGTTAGCTTCTTCCCCAGTTTGCCAGCCTTGTTCAATGCCCCCTTGCCACCCAGGTTTTCAAAGTAGAGCTCATGGAGCCTCATGCCATTAAATTCCCAGCCCAAGCGGCGTTTCAATTCAGCATATTCAGGGGTCCCGATCTTTCCTGCCTTTGCCATTTCAGAAAGGGCATCGAGGGCCTTATTGGTATTGGTCACATATCCTTGATAAAGGGTGAAATGGTTTTTCAGTAAAGTCTCGCTGAATCCCTCCATCCCTATGAGATTGTTGTAATCCTTTGTCGTATAAGCCATACCCAATCCCTCCTTTCAGATTATCATAATTTCATGATAACAGAAAAAATCCCGGTTTCAAGGTTTTTTTGAACACTCATTCTCCTTCCCAAGGGGTTTGGGCTTGACAAATGGAAAAGAGTGATTATTTTTAAATCGAACCTTAAAAACCTTAAAAAAGGAGGGAAGAGATATGGTATGGGAAATTTCACCGTGGAGACCATTCAAAGAATTGGAGAGGATGAGAAGGGAGATGGATCGGCTCTGGGATTCTTTCTTTGAGGAGAGGCCCAGAAGGAAAGGCGAGGAAGTGAGCGAATGGCTGCCTTCTCTCGATGTCTCCGAGACAAAGAATGACGTCGTTGTCAAAGCCGACCTTCCGGGAATAGATCCGAAAGATATTGACATCTCTCTGAGCGAAGGGGTACTCACCATCAAAGGCGAAAAGAAACAGGAAAGAGAGGAAAAGGAAGAAAATTATCACCTCATCGAGAGAAGTTACGGAACCTTTGCCCGAACGATTCGACTTCCCAGGGAGGTTCAGAGCGATAAGATCAATGCCTCTTATAAGAATGGGATTTTGAGAGTGACGCTCCCAAAATCCGAAGAGGCGAAGAAGAAAGAGATCAAGATCAAAGTCGAATAAACCCTTTGCCTCCGATTTCTCAATTGGCCTATCAAGGCGTCCCAAGCGGACGCCTTTCTTATTATTTAATTATCCCCCTGGCCTCCCGGACGTAACTGCCGATCCATGCCCAAACCCTACCACAAATAATCACCCGAGTAAAGTGTATCGTTTAGCTTTGACCCCAAGTTGATGACCCCAAATTGACCCCACAGCCCATATAAAAACACGTAAGGATGTTCAGCCTCGATCGATGCCTTGA
>JBFMAE010000314.1:0-8191 GCA_040756085.1 Thermodesulfobacteriota bacterium
CCCAGACCATTGATGCGCAACGCATTGTTGTGACCGTTCTCATCGGTCCATTCGCGGTGATCGATGAGACCCGGCGGAATCTCCTCCAGCCTGAAATCGACCAGGGTATAGGAGCCAATCACTATGGCATCGTTGCCCTGGCGGAGCATGTCAACCATCTTCTGCAGGGTGCGGGCGCTGCTGTAAAGATCGTCCGAATCCAGCTGAACGGCATAGCGGCCGCAGGCTTCGGCGTGGAGTGCCTCGTTCCAGCAACCACCGATGCCAAGATCGGTCCTCTTCGGGACGATGTGCTTCAGTTTAGAATTCTGCTTGGCGAGATCGGAGAGAATGGTTGTTGTTCCATCTGTCGAGTGGTTGTCCACGACGATGACATTGAATGGAAAATCGGTTTCCTGCGATAGGGCACTTTTCACGGCCTCGGCAATCGTATCTTTTCGGTTCCGCACGGGAATGACGACAGAGGCCTCCAGGGAGAAGGATTCCGGTGTTTGCTCAACCTCCCTCAAGTGATGTGGTGGAAGATACGCACCGATCTTCTTCAAGTAATCCGTGAAGACGGTTTCCATTTCCTTCTGGATGGCTCGATTTCGAGGATCAACGTAGGCAAATATCTTTTTACTGCCGGAAGGCTCATCCGTCCCTATCACGCAGTAGAGTGGCTCCTGCAGATGATACACAGAATGGTCGATGGAAACCTTCAGGCGAAGATCGTAGAGGCCAGCAAATTTAACGCTGGGGATGACGCCATATTTTCTCAATGCCTTCCGGACGACGGGGACCGAAAATAGGATCATGGCGCCGAAGTCAAAATCATCACGGACGCTCCCCGGCTGATAATCATTAAGTGGATGAAGGGTCTTCTCGTGTTCGCTTCCGTCATAGAAATCCGAATAGACCAGGCCTGCTTTCGTGGACTCAGCCACTCTTAGGATTCTCTCCAGGGCTTCGGGCTCGATCGAAATTTGTTGGGCCGTCAGTAAGAGAAGAAGATACTTCGTTTGGATCCCGGCTAGAATCAGGTTGAGTGTGTCGTGTGACGGAAGGGGTTCGCCGACAAGAAAACGACACCTGTCCATTTTGAAATGAACCGGCTCCTGACTGACGATTACGACACGTTCGACCAGGACTGACTTCGTCAGGGAAAGCAGGGTTTTCTCAAAGAAAGGACCTGGCCTGTGAGGGGTGACCACTGTGAGAGGCTTCATTCACGATCTCCCATCATGCTTAAAGAGGTCGCGCTAATATTACCACATCTCCGACCATTAAGCACGCCGAAATTGTAAAAAGGGACGTTGTTGAAAAATAACACTTTACAGGTGGGGTACGAAAGCTCTTGAGCTTTATCAGATCACGGTGACAAGAGCTTCAGGTAAAGGGACAGAGGAGGAAGGTGTCTGAGTTAAGGGCGAGGGTATCGTACCGGTTGAGTCATGAGGTGGAATTTCTATGGCCAAGATTTCCAGACAACTGAGGGTTTGCACTTCAGCCATTGCCAAGTCGACTCGAAATTTGTGATCCCAGAGCAAATAGTGAAAGTTTTCAACAACGTCCCCAAATGTCCAACCACCGCTCAGGGTTGACAATACTTCCGAAAAAGAATAAACAAAAGAAGAGTTCTGACCCACCTACGCCAAGGCTTTGATGGGTAAAGGGGTTCGGACCGTATAAGTTAATCTTTTGACTTCTCATCCTAAAGGTCGAGGGGCTCAAGCTTCACTCTGAGCCTCGTTTATTTACCTCATCTCTAAAGACAAGTTTCGTATGGCTGAATGGGTGAAAAATCAGCCGAAGATCACTGTGGGGATCATGGACCGGCAGACTGAAGTTACTGGTCGTCTGGATGGAAATTTCTTCGGGGATGAGTTCGGCCCTGTATCAGGCCGGTTTTCAGCAAAGGCTGAAGCGGGGATGATCGTGCTCCTCGATGAGGCCCATCGTGAAATCGCCCGTTCCCTATCAATTAGGCTTACAGCCAAAGAAGGTTCAATGTTTTCGGTTTTCAACGTCACCATCGGAAACCGTTTTCACTGGGAGAGAAAAGAGGATCAGACCTTTCAGGGGGATCTGATTCTCCGTCCGCGCAAGGACGGAACAATCTGCGTCATCAATGAAATCCACTTAGAGGATTATCTGACAAGTGTGATCTCTTCGGAAATGAGCGCCGCCGCTCCTATGGAATTTCTGAAGGCCCACGCAATCCTTTCCAGAAGCTGGCTTCTGGCGGCACTGGATCGAAAGAAGAAGACAGAAGGAACATCTATACCGACGGAGAAGATCATTGAAAAGGAAGGAGAGATGATACGCTGGTATGACCGGGAGGACCACGACCTCTTCGATGTCTGTGCCGATGACCATTGTCAGCGCTACCAGGGCATCAAGAAGATTGTATCCGAACAGGCCGGAGAAGCTGTTCGGGAAACCCGCGGGATGGTGATTACCTACCAGAATCAAATCTGTGATACTCGGTATTCCAAGGCTTGCGGCGGACTCACAGAAGACTTCGACACGGCCTGGGATGATAAACGAGTCCCTTATCTCACAAGCATTTCGGACGCATCGGTCCCTCATCGCCTAATCAGGACAGAGGAGGAAGCTTCGCGTTGGATCCTTTCGAACCCCGAGGCCTACTGCCACACAAAAGACGAACGTCTTCTCGAAAAAATCCTTCCCGACGTTAACCGCGATACAAAAACCTTTTTCCGCTGGACGATCGATTATTCACGCGGGGAACTGGAAGAGATCCTGCAAGAAAAATCGGGTTTTGATTTCGGGACTCTTCAGGAAATCGTACCCCTTCGCCGTGGTCCTTCGGGCCGGATCTCCCGGTTGAAAATCGTCGGTTCGAAGATGAGCATGGTCGCAGGAAAGGAGCTCGAAATACGGCGCTGGCTCTCCCGGAGTCATCTTTACAGCAGCGCATTCCTTGTGACGGTTGAAGCCAAGCGATTTACCTTTCATGGTGCCGGATGGGGACACGGCGTGGGACTCTGCCAGATCGGCGCCGCCGTCATGGCAATCCGGGGATTTTCAGCGGAGGAAATCCTGAAGCATTATTTCTTGGGAGTAGAAATACAAAAAATGTATTAAGAATTCAAGGATTCGAGGGGTCAAGGGTTCCAGTGTAAATACAGGGTTCAAGGATTCCAGGATTCATAGGTTCGAGTGTTTAATGATTAAATATTTGTTAAGATTCTTAAGAAGTTCACTTGACCACTTGAATCCTTGACCCCTAGACCCCTTTGGGGAGTAATAGTCCATGTCCACACAGAAAACGACATCGCGAAATCCCTGGGCCTGGGTCCCCTCTTTGTATGTTGCCGAGGGGATCCCTTACATCATTGCGATGACGGTTTCGGTGGTCCTCTACAAGCGCCTTGGCATCTCAAACATCGATATCGCCCTTTATACAAGCTGGCTCTATCTTCCCTGGGTCATTAAGCCTCTCTGGAGCCCGTTTGTTGATCTATTCAGGACGAAGCGCTACTGGATCCTTCTGATGCAGCTCCTCATCGGGGCCTCACTGGCCTCGATTGCGTTTACCATCCCGGCTAGCCGGTTCTTCCAGTATACCCTTGCCTTCTTCTGGGTTATGGCCTTCAGCTCGGCAACCCATGACACCGCTGCCGACGGCTTTTACATGCTGGGGCTCCCGGAGCATCTTCAGGCCGCCTTTGTCGGGGTGCGAACGACCTTCTACCGCATCGCCACGATCGCGACCCAGGGCGGGCTCGTCATCTTTGCCGGTTACCTCGAAGGAAGCGGTCATGATATCCCGGGAGCCTGGTCCATCGCCCTCTTTGTGGCGGCTGTCGTCTTTGCAGGCTTCTTCCTTTATCATTTTTTTCTTCTTCCCTATCCGATTGCGGACCATCCGGCAAGCCGCAACCCTTCCACGTCCCTCGCTCGGGAGTTCCTCCACTCCTTCGGCCTCTTCTTCAGGAAAAAGGGCATCGTTACCATTCTTGCTTTCTTTCTCTTCTACCGGTTTGGGGAGACTCAGCTGGTCAAGATCATAGCACTCTTTCTGCTCGACCCCCGCTCAAAGGGAGGACTAGGGCTCACCACATCAGAGGTGGGAATCATCTATGGCACGGTGGGAGTCATTTCGCTCATGCTGGGAGGGCTTCTCGGCGGGTATGCCATTTACCGAAAAGGGCTCAAGTTCTGGATCTGGATCATGGTTTGCGCGATGCATCTGCCGGATCTCGTCTATGTCTATGTCTCGCAGGCCATGCCTGACAATTTCCATTTGATCAACCTCTGCGTTGCCGTGGAGCAATTCGGTTACGGCTTTGGCTTTACGGCCTACACAATGTTCATGATCATGGTTTCGGAAGGGAAGTACAAAACGGTCCACTATGCTATCTCCACGGGGATCATGGCCCTGGGTATGATGCTGCCGGCAATGGCAAGCGGCTGGCTCCAGGAGCAGTTAGGCTATCAGAACTACTTCCTCTGGGTCATGGCCGCGACGATCCCGGGGTTCATCGTGACGGCGTTGGTGAAAATTGATCCGGAGTTCGGTAAGAAAAAGACGTGAGAAGCCATTGAAAGGACGACGATTCAAGACAGCCTTCATCCTGGGCGCCGGGCTGGGGACGCGGCTTCGTCCTCTGACGGAACGACGTCCGAAGCCGCTCCTGGAGATCGGAGGACGTCCCATCATCACTTATGCGATGGATCATCTCCTGAAAGTCGGTGTGGATCGCTTCATCGTGAACACCCATCATTGCCCGGAAGCCTACTCGGAAAAATTTCCTGACAGGCTCTGGCGCGGTGTGCCCATCACCTTTCGCCATGAACCAGTCCTTCTGGACACGGCAGGCGGGCTGAAAAACATCGAAGATCTCCTGGACGAGGACGAGGCCATCCTCTGCTATAACGGGGATGTGATGACCGATCTTCCTTTGCAGAGGCTCCTGGAGGTTCATGAGCAAAAGCGACCGGAGGTAACCCTTGCCCTGCGAAGCAGCGGTTCTCTTCTGAATGTGAACATCAATGAGGCAGGTGAGATCTGCGATCTTCGGCATACCCTAAGAAACCCGGGAGTCCAAAGCTGCCTCTTTGCCGGCATCTATGCCATGGAGACATCGATCCTTCAGTTTCTTGAAGCCGGCAAAATCGAATCCGTCATTCACGCCTTTATCAGAAGAATCGTGGAAAAACCGGGATCGATTCGGGGGATCGTCATAGACGAAGGCGAGTGGCACGACATCGGATCCATCGAAGCCTACGAAAAAATGAAAGGCAGCAGATAGTTGGAATGCTGGAATACTGGAATGTTGGTAAAACGTTAGAAAAGAAGGACTGATCAATATTCCATCCTTCCACTAATCCATTATTCCCCTTGGAATGGTTGCCAATGAAATCGCGAGAAGACATGATCGCTTTTGCGCGAGAGGCCTTGGGGCTTTCAGAGTCCGTCTCCATAGAAATTTCTCCCTTCGAGGGGAGAGGGTCGGACCGGACTTTCTTACGGCTCAAATGGAACCACAAGGATTCGGCCATCCTGGTCCATTACGACCCCAAGCGTGTAGAGAATACTTACTACGCCGACATTGCAGCATTTCTCCGTGAGATCGATGTCCCGACGCCCCGGCTGATCCGCCACGATCCGGCCGGCTGTCTCATCGTCATGGAGGATCTCGGGGATACGGACCTCTGGTCTCTCAAAAAAACCCTCTGGGAAACCCGACGGACCTTTTACCAAAAGACACTTACCATTGTGAATAGACTCCACTGCTTCCCCGAAAAGGACTTCCCTTCGGCACGTGTGAGGCTCATGGAGGGCTTTGGTCCCAATCTTTACCGATGGGAACGGGACTACTTCAGGGATCATTTTGTCAGGGATGTCTGTGGGATCGAACTTGAGCCTTCCTTCGAGGGAGAACTCGAGGCAGAGCTTTCCGGCCTGGCAGAGCGGCTTTCAGGAACAAGGTACTGTCTCGTGCACCGGGATCTGCAATCCCAGAACGTGATGATCCGTGATGGAGAACCCTTCCTCATAGACTTCCAAGGGATGCGCTTCGGAAGCCCCTTCTACGATCTTGGCTCGCTCCTCTGTGATCCCTATGTGAATTTTTCCGGCAGTGAGCGTGACGAACTTCTGTCCTTTTATTACGGGCTGTCGAAATGGAATCTTGATTGGGCCACTTTTCAGAATACTTTCTGGGAAGCTTCGGTACAGCGCCTCATGCAAGCCCTCGGGGCCTATGGATTTTTGGGCCTGAAGAAAGGGCTTAAAGCTTTTCTCGAGCATATCCCTGCCGGACTCGGTCATCTTCACCATGCAGCCTCAAACATGGCATCCCTCCCCCGACTCCGGGAACTCTCCCGGGCATGCCAGAAGATGATAGAACAAAAGGGATAGAGTGTCTGTCCGTACAAGTCACGCTTTCCACTTGAAATAAAGCATGCTTTGTTAAAATGTCACTCTATGGAGTACAGGAAGTATATTTCACCTTGAGTATCTGAGGTATTTAAATCTCCTGGTCCTCCCGTCCTTGAACAGTCTGGTAAAGCCATCTATTTTTTCTTTATTTCGTTCCTCTTCCGCTTTATTAACTTTCTCTGGATTTCTTCCATAATACCAATATATTTTTGTCTGATGGTCCACTTCATACAAGGCTTTACCTATTCTAAGTATCTCACGCATTCTGTTCCCTTAAGGATAGTTACCAGCTGAGATCTAAACCTTTCGCGAGGGCTTGTGTGTCTAAAATCCTTTTTCCCACCCTATCTGTGCATTATACTGAAGAAGTCTTGAATCGTGGTTGCTCACAAAGTGACGAAGGTCCCCAAGTTGGGACTGGTACAAAGAGCAGTCGAGGGGATTTTTCTCGTCTGGGTCAAGCTTTAAATCAAAGGCCCAGCATCTATTTTGCTTTAAAGAATAGTGGACTTTCATTCGACTGGAATCCAGCGACGAGATGCATTCTTCATATCCGTAAAAGAAGATAGATTTACGTTTCAGGTTTTGATGAAAAAGAGACTCTCCGTTCAAGAACATCGATTGATAGGGAATTCTCATGGCGTCAAGAAGGGTCGGCAATATATCCACATGGCTTGTCGCAAATTCAAACGCCTTCGGCTTAAAAAGAGCCGGTTGATAGAGGATCGCCGGAGTTTCCAGATTCTCATTATAGCTATATCGGTAGTGCATATAATTATTGGGATGGTGCTGACCGAAGGCCTGTCCGTGATCACCCACGATCACCAAAATGGTTCGTTCCAACAACCCCTGGTATTGAAGGTGATCATAGATCCGCTTGATCATATGATCCAGGAGGTTTAAATTATTATAATAACGGCTTATCAAACGGCCATCCTCCTCCAGGATGCGGTAATCCGCGCCATAGTCAAAATAGGGGAAGTGTGCCGCAAAGCTGATGTAGATGCCCAAAAAGGGTTCTCTGGCTTTATTCAATCTCTGAATAAAAAAATCGACGGTTTGAATTTCATCTCTTGCAATATAACGGCCCAGGGAATGAATTTCTTCCTTCATTCTAAAATTCAGATTTTCATAGCTATGGATCTCGAGCGGTCCGCCATTTTTCACAAAGGCCGTTGGAAAGTACCAGGAGATGGAAGAAGGGGTCACTAAGAAACGATCATAGTGTTTACCCAAAAAATTATAGATGGCAGGCACTCCAGCATCCGGACGGTTGCCGAAAGATTTCCGGTTAAAAAAATCATAAAGTCCGCTCAGTAATGAAAAGATTGCCTTTGTGCTTACGTTCGATGTGGTATAGTGCCTTTTAAAATGCCAGCCCTCTTTGGCAATCCGGTGCAGAAACGGCATGGGCATTCGATTGCCATAGCTTGTATCAAAGATATATCGAGTTCCCACCGATTCCATGATAAAAATGACGAGATTCCAATCATGAGAGCTCTTCGGCGGTAGAAAGGTTGCCGAATTCATGGGAAGGTCTTCCATAGGACGAGGGGGTTGAAGGGGTGATTCATCATGATTCATCCTATTTCTATGACGGGCATTGGCCTTCTGTTTAAAAATCGTATTTCCAGCAACGTCAGAAAGAAGAAAAAATGTAGGATTTAACCGTATTTCGGGTGGGATAGGGTAGCTTTTCCCGGTTGCTGCAAATATAAAAATCAATGGGAGTGAGACGACCAATATCATAGATATCCTTGCCATCCTAACTCTTAAACCCGGTGGGGACATCCACAC
>JBFMAE010000315.1:0-2025 GCA_040756085.1 Thermodesulfobacteriota bacterium
TTAAGCCACACAAAGCCTCTCAAATGCATTCCTGAGGCAACTCCGGATTACAACTCCAAATTGCAAATCGGTCCGTATCCCAAAAAATTTTTTATTTTTTTTCAATCCTTATATCGGAGTTCCAGATAGTCAACCAATAATTTGACAATCAACCTTTTTTGAGATATTTTATGTAATTAAGGAATGAAGCCCGTTATGAGATATATTCCCGTTATCCTACTTTCTATCCCCTTACTTCTTCTCTCGGCCTTTGGAATTCCAGGCCATACCCAGGAGAAAGCCCCGGTCTATTCCATCGAAGTAGACGGGATCATCAACCCTGCGACTGCAAAATTCATTACGGAATCGATTGATCAGGCCACTCAGCACGGTGCCCAATGCCTGATCATCCAGCTGGATACCCCGGGAGGATTGATGGAGTCGATGAGGACGATCGTCAAAAAGATCCTTACCGCTAACATCCCTATCATCGTCTATGTCTCACCGAGCGGAGGAAGGGCTGCCTCTGCGGGTGTCTTCATCACAATCTCAGCCCATATTGCGGTAATGGCTCCGAGCACTCACATTGGAGCGGCCCATCCCGTTTCACTGGGTGAGGGGAAAGAAAGTAAAACGATGAGCGAAAAGATTGTCAATGACACTGTCTCTTATGTGAAGACCATTGCCAAGACGAGGAATAGAAATGTGGATTGGGCTGAAAAGGCAGTGAGGAAAAGCGTCTCCGTAACAGAGGAGGAAGCGGTTAAACTGAATGTCGTCGATTTTATCAGCCCAAATCTCCAAGACCTTCTCACCAAAATTGACGGGAAGGTTATCAAATTTGATGGCACCACACGAACCCTCCTCACCAAGGGGATTCAACCCCGGTTCATGCAGATGAGCTGGCGTTACCGCCTTCTCGATATCATCTCCAATCCCACGATTGCCTACATTCTTCTAATGCTGGGGATTTACGGGGTTTTCTTCGAACTTTCAAATCCTGGAGCGATCCTTCCTGGAGTAGTGGGCGGGATCTTCCTCATCCTTGCCTTTTACGCCTTGCAGATGCTTCCCATCAATTTTGCCGGCCTGGCCCTGATCCTTTTCGCGATCATCCTCTTTATCGCAGAGATCAAAGTCGTGAGTCACGGGTTGTTAGCCGTTGGGGGCGTCATCTCTCTTTTCCTGGGCTCTTTGATGCTGATCGAGAGCCCCACAGAATATATGAGGATCTCGCTGAGCGTCATCATCCCTGCTGTCCTGGTCAGCGCGGCCTTCTTCGTCTTCGCCGTCACCATGGCGATCAGGGCACGCCTTACAAAGCCAACCACGGGGATGGAAGGACTGATAGGAGAAATCGGTATTGCTACCACATCGATTGCCCCGGAAGGGAAAGTCTCCATTCATGGAGAATTCTGGAATGCTATCAGCGACCAAAACATAGAGGGGGGGGAAAAGGTTCAGGTTATTGGAGTGATAAATTTAAAACTGAAAGTCAAAAAAATTAATTAAGGAGGGAATGAAATGGGCGTGACCGGTTTACCATCGGGTTTATTTTTTGTGATTCTCTTTTTGGTCATCTTAGCTGCTTCTGCCATTAAGATTCTAAGGGAATATGAACGAGGGGTGATATTCCGCTTAGGGAGGCTCATCGGTGCAAAGGGACCCGGACTTTTCTTAATCATCCCCGGGATTGATAAAATGATTAGGGTCAGCCTGAGATTGGTGACGATGGATATTCCACCCCAGGATGTGATTACTCGTGATAACGTGTCTATTAAAGTAAATGCCGTTGTCTACTTTCGCGTCATAGACCCCAATAAGGCAGTAGTCGAAGTGGAAAACTACCTTTACGCCACCTCTCAATTAGCTCAGACTACCCTTCGAAGTGTGGTAGGCCAAATGGAACTGGACGATTTGCTCGCTCATAGGGAAAAGATCAATATGCAACTCCAGGACATCTTGGATAGACATACTGACCCTTGGGGAATTAAAGTCTCATTGGTAGAAACCAAAGCGGTGGATTTGCCTGAAAACATGCAAAGG